>DATMCM010000252.1:0-4536 GCA_035558335.1 Blastocatellia bacterium
TGTCGCCGCTCAAGCGGAGGTCGCCAACGGCGGGGGAGCCGCGGCTGTACGCCTTCTGGCTCAGGATCGCCCGGCGTCATTGGTTGAGTTCCTTTCAGCCTCTGCTGAAAAACTCGGTCGCCGGCTGATGATCATTCTCGACCAGTTCGAAGAGTATTTTCTGTATCACTCACATGACGAGGAGTTCGCGACCGAGTTTCCGAAAGCGGTGAGGCAGTCGAATGCGCCGGTGAGTTTTCTCATCTCGATCCGTGAGGACTTCTATGCCAAGCTGGACCGTTTTGAAGGCCGTGTCCCAGCGCTTTACGACAACTACCTGCGCCTCGAACATCTCAACCGCAAAGCGGCGCGGGTGGCCATCGAGAATCCGCTCGAGGAATACAACCGCCGATACGCGAAAGAGGGCCGGCGATTCAGTATCGAGCCGGAGCTGGTTGAAGCCGTGTTGAGACAGGTCGAAAAAGGACAGGTCATCCTCGGAGAAGGACGCGGCGGCGTCGAGGTCACAAAGTCGCGCGAAGATGCCGACGCACAGATTGAGACGCCCTATCTGCAACTGGTGATGACGCGCCTTTGGGAGGAAGAAGTACGCGAGCGTTCTTACAAACTTCGCCTGGGGACCTTGAGCGATCTCGGCGGGGCAGAGAACATAGTGCGGAAGCATCTCGACGAAGTGATGAGCGCGCTTCTACCGCGCGAACAGGAAATCGCTGCAAGCATTTTTCACTATCTGGTCACGCCATCCGGCACCAAGATCGCCTACACCGCCGCTGACCTGGCCGGATCAGCGAAGCTGGACCAGCCCGAAGTGGTTAGCGTCCTGGAAAACCTGGCCCACGGCGATATTCGCATTCTGCGTCCGGTTGACGCGCCGCTCGACAATCCGAGTGCGCTCCGCTACGAAATCTTCCACGATGTACTCGCGCCCGCGATCCTGACCTGGCGGGCGACATACGTCCAGGCACAGGAGCGGGCCGAGGCCCAACGCAGCGCGGAAGAACAGCAACGACGCGCCGAGGAACACGCCCGGCTCGAGGTGCAGGGAAAGGTCGCCGGCCGCCTGCGCCACTTATCTGTAGCTTTGGCTGTCGTGTCTCTGCTGGCCGTGGGCTTTGCTGTGTATGCAATGATCCTGAGAGGGAAAGCGGTTGCCAGCGAGCGAGTGGCCGTCGCAGCGGCGGCAAACGCCACGGACTTGAAAGCAAAAGCGGAGGCCAGTGAGATAAAAGCTGTCGAAGAGGCCGGAAAGGCCAAGGCTGAGAAGGCCGAAGCGGTCATACAAAAGGATCTCGCGACAAAACGCGAAAAGGAAGCGCAAACACTACGCACGTTGGCCGCCGCCGAAGCGAAAATCGCCGGGGAGAAAAGAATCGAAGCGGACAAGGCCCGAGCCGAGGCTGATTATCAACGAGCGCGGGCCGACCAACAGGCGGCCATCGCTGCATCACGCGAATTAGCAGGGGCTGCCACTGGCAATCTGAATTCAGACCCCGAGTTGAGCGTCTTGCTGGGGATTGAAGCCCTATCGAAATTGTCCCTCTCGAAATCATCAGGGCATACGATAACCGAGGCCGATGAGAAGGAAGCCAAGAGCGCGCTCCACGACGCAATACAGAATTCACGAGTAAGGCTCACGGTCCCCTTCGATCAGTCTGGCGACACAGACCCTGTCGGCCCCAACAATTTGCACTTCAGCTATCAGTCAAACCGCCTGGTGACAGTCGGCCTTAACGGGATAGCCACGGTTTGGGACGCTGCGACCGGGAAACGATTGCGAGTGTTGTCGGGCCCGATCAAGCCAATACGGCGGGCGGCCTTAAGCCCGGACGGCTCCTGGTTCGCGGCCGCCGGCCCTCCGACACCCGACCCGAGCAGCGCCGCCAACCCCGGCCCTTCCGGAAGAACCAACGTCTTGCTGTGGAATACCTCAACGGGCGAACGCATCAGCCTGCCATACGATTCTCGCCTGGGAACTCCCTGGCATCTTTCCTTCATCAATGCCGGCAAGACGCTGGTACTTGGGGGTTATGTTAGGCATCCTGACAAGGAAACCGGCTCGGTCACTGTTCAGTTGTGGGATCCCGCGACCGGTCACGCGGACAGGTTCTATGACTTGAACAACGAATTTGCTACACGATCACCGAACTATCTTGCGTTCAGCTTAGATGGAAAGCGCATACTGACTAATGGCGGCAATCGTCAAGCGACGGTTTGGGACGCGGATTCCGGCCGTGCGTTATGTACGATAGAAAAGACCGTAAATCCCACTCTGAGTCCGGACGGACAACTCGTCGCGGGACTCATCGGCGATGATTCCGAGTTGAAGGTATGGGACGTCGATTCCAACAAAGAGTTTCGCACTTACTGGAAGCCTCAACCCGCCGGCGGCGGCGAACCATCACCGCCTTCAGTCGGCAGTGTCCGGCAACAAGTCGTCGAATCATTTGGGAACCCTGCCTTCAGCCCTGATGGAGCGCATCTGGCAGCCTCCGACATGGGCAGCGGAATCATAAGAGTATGGGACGTCAAGTCCCGTGAGTTAATCATCACAACGCCCGGCTACGGTCGGGCTGCCGGTGCGACGCTCGCCGCTCCTGCGACCATTGATCTCACCAACAAAACCAGGCAGCCTCTTCTTCCAGCCTTTAGTTTTAGCTCCGACGGAAGACGCTTTGCTGCCTATGGCGGCGCGTGGACGGTCAAAGTGTGGAGCGCTGTTACCGGGAATGAATTCTTCACCGTCGCCGGCCACAAAGGCGTCGTCACTTCTATTGCCCACAGCCCGGATGGACAACGCCTAATCACCGGCAGCGCTGACGGGAAGGCGAGAGTTTGGGATGTTACCCGTTCCCATGAAGTGTTCACTCTCTCCAGACTCGGCAATGTAGCCGGTACTGGCGCGCTGGCCGAGGTTGACAAGGTCGCCTTTAGCCCGGACGGAACGCATCTCGCAGCAGCAATCAAGTCCGGAGGCGTGGGAGTTTGGGACGCGACGACTGGTCGCGAGGTTTACCCCACACCGGGGATGCGAGTCGCAGGTCCAACCGCGTTCGGTGACTCGGTCTGGGGTCGAAGCGTGGCCTATAGCCTTAAAGGTAGAAAGCGCTTGGCGGTTGCTGACGGGCAAGGAAATGTAAACGTCCTGGATGCCGATTCGGGTGAAATCATACATCATTTTCATCCGTGCAACAGCACCATATACGAAGTCGCCTTCAGCGCCGATGGGACGAAACTCGCCGCCGCCGCCAGTACTGACGGAAGCGCGTATGTCTTGGATGCCGAGAATTATCGGGATGATAGCACTAGAAAACTGTCTCGCAACCAAGAGCAAGTCTTAAGCGTCGCTTTCAGCCCGGACGGAAAGTACATAGCTACCGGCTCTGCGGATCGCACCGCGACGCTGTGGAATGCTCAGACTTATGAAGAAGTTCGAAACCTGGAGGGCCACACCGAAGCCGTGTGGAGAGTGGCCTTCAGCCATGATTCCGAGCGCATCGCCACCGGCAGCCATGATCATTCCGTCAAGATTTGGGATGTGGCTAGCGGCCGTGAATTGCTTCACCTGTCCGGACATAGGGACAAAGTTTGGGGCGTAACATTCAGCCCTAAGGGGAAATACATAGCGACGACCAGCTCCGATCTGACGACCAAGTTGTGGAACGCCGAAAGCGGTGAAGAGTTGCTAACGCTTTCCGGGCATACGAAGCCGGTTAATATAGCTGCCTTCAGCCCCAATGAATCGCAACTTGCGACTTGCAGCGACGATGGGACTATCCGCGTCTACACTCTCGATAGCAAAAAATTGAGGGAACTGGCGGATGAGCGTGTTTCGCCGTGTCGAAAAATGACTCCGGAGGAGCGTAAGAAATATCTGCATGGGACGGATAATGGGAGCATCGATACGTCGGACTGTTTGAAGACCAAGGAGCCATGAAGCAACGGCTCGTCGCGACTTCGGTTGTCTTCGTCCTCCTCAGCGACCAAGATTATTCCCGGCCGATCACGAACCAATTGCCGGCTCTGCGGAGGCGCAGAAATGTTCGTACTTCTCTGCGAGCTTTCTTCCCAACGTCAAACGCTGTCGAAATCAAACATCGCATGAACAAAAGGAAGTGGCTCCTCGGCAGATCGGGTTGTGCTTAACATCTTTCGAGATTTATCTCGAGCGCCTGCCGTGTTACTGCTTCGGGAATTTTGGGTCCGCCTTTACCTCGAGCATCTGCTTCGTGTGACGTTCGCTGTGAGCGGCGATTACCAGTATCCACTCGTAGCCGTCGAGCTTCCCACCCAACGCAGTGTCCACCGCGTGTTCGCGAAGATCGTTTCTCGTCTTGAGCAAATCGACCGTCTTCTCCCGGCTCTCGGTGAAGTGTTTCAACGAGGCTTCGGGCGAGCCGTATCGATTGGTCGGCCGCAACGGCGCCGGCGCGCTTGCTTTGTTAAGCGCGCGATCGGGGATGGTTGCGAGCACCTTCTCGTCGAGTTGTTTGATGTCGCGGCCGGGCGCTGGCGGGGCTTTCAAGACGCGATCCTCCT
>DATMCM010000253.1:0-8486 GCA_035558335.1 Blastocatellia bacterium
TGAACACGATCGAGCGGCTTTGTGACGTCCTGCGCGTTCGACCTGGCCAGCTCTTTGACTACGAATACGAATCGGACAAACCAAAGCGAAAGCGGAAGGCTCGCAGCTAGAGGAGACTGATCATGGCAAAGAGACGCGGACACAATGAAGGCTCGATTTTCCAGCGCAAAGATGGCCGCTGGTGTGCGGTGATAAGCCTCGGCTACAAAGACGGAAAACTCAGCCGAAAGAATTACTACGGCGCGACGCGAAAAGAAGTAAGCGACAAGATGGACGAAGGACGGACAAGTCTCAAGAAAGGGATTGCGCCCGTTATCGGCCGGCAGACCTTAGCGCAGTTTCTTGAGACATGGCTCAAGAATCACATAAAGCCTCGACGTAAGCCGGCAACGTTCGCCAGCTACGATCAGCAAGTGAGGCTTCATATCGGCCCGTCACTTGGACACATGGATATAACCAAACTGATCCCGGACCATGTTGAACAGTACATCAACGATAAGATGGCCGAGGGACTTTCCGGTCGAACGGTGCGTTATCACCGTTTGATTCTGACGATGGCGCTAAAGCAAGCAGAGCGGAAGGGGTTCATATCTCGAAACGTTGCGAAGCTGACTGATCCTCCACAAATGAAAGAGCATGAAGTTGAATGCTTGACGCCAGAACAGGCAGACACCCTGCTTGACGCTCTCGAGGGCGAACGCTTCGAGCTTCTATTCAGGATTATGCTCACGCTAGGATTGCGCAAGGGTGAGGCTCTAGGGCTGCGCTGGCAGGATATAGACTTTGAGGCAAAGACTATCAGCCTCCGCTATCAGATAACCTCTCAGCGGGTCAACAAGGCGCTCGTGCTGACTGAGTTGAAGACAAAGAAATCGCGGCGGGTGTTGCCACTACCTGAAACACTAGCGAGTTTCTTGAAGGAACATCGAAGACAGCAACTTGAACGACGGATGGCAGCGGGTGACAGGTGGATCGACATGGGGTTGGTGTTCACGGTCGGACTGGGCGGGCCAATCAATCCTGGCGTCCCTAATCGCCACCTGGACCGTATTCTCACCGCGGCCGGGTTGCCACACCAGAGGGTTCACGATCTGCGCCACAACTGTGCATCGTTCCTGCTGGCGCAGGGCGTAGAGCTAAAGGTGATCTCTGACATTCTGGGACACGCTCAGATCAGCACAACGGCAAACATCTACGCGCACGTCTTCGCGTCAGTCAAGCAGGACGCTATCACCGCGCTCGACCGAATGTTCACGGCTCAAGGCTAGTTTTATGCTGTCAAACGCCGCTGTCACACATCCCCAAGAGCGGGCTAAGTCTAACCCGGCCAACCTTAGACGGTCACCTGCCATATGTTCACCACTCACATGCATTGGGATCACGCCGACGGCATGGACCTCTTTCCTAAGGCTCGCGTGTGGATTCAGCAGGAGGAGTACAACTACTACACGAGCGAAGCCTGGCAGTCCGGCGGTTCGCACGGAGGAATTGATCCTGAGGATGTGTTGGCTCTGGTAAAGGCAAACACCGAAGGCCGCGTGCGACTTGTGAAAGGCGATCAGGAGGCAATTGAAGGGATCGGCTTCTACACGGGCGGACGGCACACTTACGCTTCACAGTACGTCGCGGTCAATATCAAGGCAGGAACCGCAATCATCGCATCGGACAATTGCTATCTGTATGAGAATCTCGATAAACACGTAGCGATCGCGCAAACTTTTGATGCTGCTTCGAACTTAAGGGCTCAGGATAGGATGAAGCAATTGGCATCCAGTGCGCGGCTGATTGTTCCTGGTCACGACCCGGCGGTATTCATGCGGTTTCCCGTTCCGGGCAATGGCATCGCCAGAATTGAATGACGCGAGTTGGTGCTGGATCCAACTTGACGATCTGCACCAGAAGTTCGCATTGGGCTGGCGGCGATGCTTCGCTTGCTCACCGGCTAGATTCCCTCGCCGCGCCGCGGCGCTTTCCGTCCGGCGCTTGACGGGCAGTCTCACGGACTTGCGAGGGATCCCGGGAGCCGGAACAGAACTCACCGCGGCAGTGATTCGAGAAAGTTGATAGCGACGCGCGTGCTTGCCTGGGCCGAGGACCTTGCGCTGTGCGGGCTGTGACCCGCTCCTTCGAGGATCTCAATGCGCGCACGGGGAAGCTCGCGCCGGACCGCGTCGAGTTCACCTGGCTCGGTTCGCGGATCGCGGCTTCCGTGAATAAACAGCGTCGGAGTTGCGAGCTGCGAAAGCTTGCCGTCATACAGGTCCTGCATTGGGTCGCTGCTTTCATCCGCAAGCTGCAACCACGCTCGGCCGTTGTTGACGATCTGCTTATGCCAGTAATCCCCGCCGTGGTCGCTTGAAAGAACGCTGCAGACACGCTCGCCCAGTCCACTTGGATCGCCGGCCATCGTCTCAAAGAACTCGCGGGAGCCGGGTTTGAATCGATAGTAGTGAAAGGCTTCGAGGATGACGGCGGCGAAACGATCCGGCCAGCGAAGCCCCATCATAGCCGCGATCACTGCGCCGTCACTGTGCCCCCACAACACTGGCCGCTCGATTCCGAGCGCCTCGAGCAAACGTAGAGTCTCAACCCCTGCACGCTGATGAAAGTCCGTAGGCATGGTTTCGAGGCGCATTGACCGGCCGTAGCCCGAGCGGTCCGGAATGATGATTCGAACGCGATGGGCGAAAGCTTCTATCTGCGAGTCGAACGGATAGATCTGATAGCCCCAACCGCCGTGGAGGAATACTAAAGGGCGACCGCTCCCATAGTCGCGATAGTGAATTTCGACAGGAGAAAAACCGGGGATCAGCGGCGACTCTTCGATTGAGATGAAAGGCAAACGGGGCTCCTTCTCCGGGTGTCAGTATGGTTTGTTCGCCAGGGCGTTCATGGTATTCTCTAGCGCTTTCCAAGGTCAACTTAGCTGTAAACAGGAGGCGTGCTCGATGAAGCTCCTTGCGTCTGCTGCCCTTTCACTGCTTGTGGTTCTTCCAATCGCTGCGCAAGCGCCGGTGCCTGTCCTGAACGAGCCGCGACATCATTTGAAGTTCGAGAACCAGTTCGTGCGGGTGTTCGATGTTCAGGTTCCGCCCGGGGACACTACGCTGTTTCACATTCACTCGAACGACTACTTGTTTGTCTCGATTGGCGACGCAACCTTGAAAGCCGAAGTACTCGGGAGCCAACCTGGCGACTTGATCGTCAAGAACGGCGAATGCCGATACTCGAAAGCACCGCTCACTCATCGCGTGACGAATGTAGCGAAAGAGCAGTTCCGCAACATTACTATCGAAGTACTGAAGTCACCGGGCATCGGCGCCGGCGCCGGCGCCGAGGAAAAAGAGATTCCGGGTTATACGCTGGTATTGGATAACGACCGCGTTCACGTCGAGCGCGTGGTTATCGAACCCGGACAGTCGATACCGACACACACCCATCTTCGATCCGGACTTGGCGTGGCGGTGTCCGCCGCGGAGATTCAAATCGAATCGCCGGGACAGAAGCCCCGCACGGTACAGTTTGAGCCGGGTGGCTTTCAGTGGTTAGACGGACCCCAGACTCACTCGATGAAGAACGTTGGGAACACGCGGTTCGAAGCAATCCACATCGATTGGAAGTAGCGATCAACCGAAATGCATCAAGCGAGGAAGTCCGGCAGATCAATCGATTCAATGTCGCAGCTGCAGACCGAGATAATCGATTGCTCGCGTTGCCCGCGGCTCGTTGAATGGCGAGAGCAAGTCGCCGGCGAGAGGGTGCGTCGCTTCGCGGGTGATGACTACTGGGGCAAGCCGGTGCCGAGCTTTGGCGACCCTGCAGCACGCCTGCTTGTAGTGGGATTGGCGCCGGCGGCTCACGGCGGCAATCGCACCGGGCGGATCTTTACCGGCGACCGCAGCGGCGACTGGCTTTATCGCGCTCTGCATCGAGCTGGATTCGCCAATCAGCCTACATCTGTTCATCGCGGCGATGGATTGAAGCTTCAAGACTGCTATATCACGGCGGTGATTCACTGCGCGCCGCCGGCCAATAAGCCGTTGCGAGATGAGATTGAGAACTGTCGGCCTTTTCTGACTCGCGAGGTCGGGTCACTCCAGTGTCTTCGTGTCGTAGTAGCTCTCGGGCGCCTCGCCTTCGACGCTACCATCGGACTGATCGGTCTCGAATCACTCGCCAAGGGAACCGGCGCGGCGCGAGCTCGCAAGCCACACTTCGCGCACGGCTGCGAAGCTCAACTGCGAGGCGGGTCTACGCTGATAGCTTCATTTCACCCGAGCCAGCAGAACACCTTCACCGGAAGGCTCACAGAACCAATGCTCGATCGGATTTTCAACCGCGCACGCGAAATAGTGTCGGGTTGAAAACTCGGATAGAACAAGTTTTGGTACCGACTTACGAGGTAGTTCGTTGAACCAGTTCGTAGTACCGCATTCTGCGGAAGTTCGTAAGAGAGACCGAGAAGCCCACAACCTTGGGAGAAGAAATGACTAAGAGAATACTCGCATCATTATTGGGACTCGCTTTGTGTTTACCGACCGCATTCGCCCAGTCGAGTTCAAGAGAACTCGTTCTCATCAAAGCCGGCAAGCTTGTAGACGTGCGCAGCGGTCGGGTGCTCACCGACCAGGCGATCCTAATCGAAGGCGATCGCATCAAGGAGGTCGGTGCCGCAGCAGCTGTTGCATCTCACGCGCAAACCGCACGGGTAATCGATCTGTCGAGCGCGACGGTACTGCCAGGGCTTATCGACTGTCACACTCACCTGACAAGTGACCCCTCGCATAACGGCTATTCAGCGCTCGGCATTTCAACCCCGCGCGAGGCGCTTTACGGGGCCAAAAACGCAAGAGTGACTCTGGAAGCCGGTTTCACGACCGTGCGGAATGTTGGCGCCGGCGGTTATTCGGACATTGCCCTACGGGACGCGATTGACGCCGGCGACGTACCCGGTCCAAGAATCGATGCTGCGGGCCCGGCCATTGGAGTCACCGGCGGGCACGCCGACAACAACCTGCTTGCGCCGGAGTTTCACTCGTCGGCCGACGGCATAGCCGATGGCGTGCCCGCGCTGCTCAACAAGGTCCGCGAGGAGGTCAAGTACGGCGCCTCGGTTATCAAGATAGTTGCGACCGGCGGCGTGCTATCGAAGGGCGACTCGCCCGAAGCGACTCAGTTCAGCGACGAAGAGATCCGCGCCGTCGTCACCGAAGCTCATCGACTCGGACGCAAAGTTGCAGCTCACGCGCACGGGGCGGCGGGCATCAAGCAAGCCGTGCTTGCCGGCGTCGATTCGATTGAGCACGGCTCTTACATCGACGACGAAGCCATTCGGCTGATGAAAGAAAAGGGGACCTATCTGGTGCCGACGCTCTACCTCGCCGAATGGTTCACGGAGAATGCTCCAAAGATCGGCGTGCCGGATTTTATGATCGCAAAGGCGAGGGTCGTGTTTCCGGTCTCGCGCCGCAACGTCGCGCATGCTTTCAAAGAGGGCGTGAAAGTAGCCTTTGGAACTGACGCAGCAGTCTACCCACACGGCCTGAACGCCCGGGAGTTTGCGGTTATGGTAAAGCTCGGTTTGACGCCGATCCAGACTATCCAGTCTGCTACGGTGAACGCCGCGGACTTGCTTGGCTGGTCAGACAGGATCGGGTCAATCGAAGCGGGACGCTTTGCGGACATCATTGCGGTAAGCGGTGATCCGACTTCCGATGTAACCACACTGGAACGCGTCTCCTTCGTGATGAAAGGTGGCCGCGTCGTGGTCGCGAAGACGCAATAGGCGAGGCGTTTCTTCCGGTTAGTCATTATCAGATTCGCGGCTGTATTGCCTGTGGCGGTAAGGGCGCTTCGGCGTTCTGAGGGAAGTCTTCAATGCTCATTTGAAGATAGGCTATGAGCTTCCTGATGGCGTCCTTTGTCGCGATGCCGTTGAATTGGATGTGAACCTTGCAGTCAGGCGCTATGCGATACCGTAGCTCCTCGCTTCTCGCTTGTCGCCGCTCAAACTCGCGATAGTGGTCGCCCTCAAACGCCATGGCGGAAATTGGACTAATATGGGCCACGGCGGCCATTGGATCCAGAGGGTTCGTCGTCCTTTTTAGTTTGTGTTTGCGGCTAAAACGCACCACGGCTGCCATCGGATCCAGAGGGTTCGTCGTCCTTTTTCCTTTGCGTTTGTGACCCATACCCGGCCTTACGAATCGGAGTATCGGAAGTTCTGAGCAAGTTGATCGGATCATCGCAAACGGGTGCCGAGTAGAAAACAACATCTACGAAACTGTGTGAGAATAGCGTGCGGGGGTAACACTAATGTTTTTCCTATGGATATTCGCCTTAATAGGCTTGATTCTGAGTGTTCCATTGGGAGGCGCGTTTGGTTGGCTAATAGGAAGAGTCTTGCGCAAGGTCACCGGTTTTGGTGAGGCGCATTCGATACGAGACTCTTTTCTTGGGATAATCGGTTTCCTGGTCGCTGGCTACATAGCAGTTATTCCGATGTACAAGCTCTGGGAGAATCGCTCTGTAGGGTGGTTCAGAATGTCTTTGTTGCTCATCTCAATAACAGGCTGTGCGGTGTTAGTAGGAATCGCCCACGTTTTTGACTACCTCCGCGGTCGGTTCGCGGGTAGAAGCGACAAGCTACTCGACAACCCTGACAGCGTATCCGCCGACGTCTCGCAGCGGTCTTAACCCTCCAGCCCGCTCGCCTGGATGACTCGGCAGAGCTAAAGTGTATAATCGAACTCTGCGCAACGCGACGGCACGGTGAGGAGACGACGATGGCCGATAAGAAAAGCAGTTCGGACAAACCGAAGGCTAAGGCTGCAGCAGCTAAGGCGGCCGCGACTGAGTCTACAACGAAGAAGCCCGAGAAAGCTGCAGCCGAAAGCGCCGCATCCGATGATGCTTCTCCCGGCGGACAACTGCCGACGACCAGCGGCAAGGTTGGTGTCTTTGGCGGCCCGAAGGATCGCGGGATCAAGCCGGACGACAAGCTTGCACTTCCAACCGGTCCTCACTCGGTCTACGAACGAGTTCGCAGCTTGAACCCCAACAGTTTCTACTGTGCGATGCGATTCGAATACCGAATTGGCCACACAAGCCCCGAGGAAGGAAAGCGCTGGTGGGCGAATCGCAAGCTGCTTGTAACAAATCCTAAGAATGCAAAGTCGGTTGTCGTTCGCGCGGTCGATTATGGCCCGCACCAGAACACCGGGCTGGACGTAGGTATTTCGCCTGGGGCAGCTGCCGCGCTCGAGGTCGAAGTCGGCGACGACGTCGAGATCGCCTTTGCCGATCCGCGCGCTCCGCTTGGCGAAGTCGAGTGAGAGAAAAGACTTGTAAGGGCGGCCCTCCTTAGGAACCATCCCCGTAAGCTGTTGATTTCATTAGACAGCTTACGGGAAGGGTTTCTACAGCGGCATTGGCTCGCAAAACGAGCTTGGTTGCTCCGTGGCCGCCCCTCGATGCGTTCAAGACATCCAATATACCTGGATTAAGGGGCGGCCACGGAGGACCGCCCCTACATGACTTTCATGATTCGCTACCCCGCATTCGATCCTCCCGAATACATAGACTGGCAACCGGATTCTGAAGTCGTTGATCAATTCCGGGCCAGGATCGAAAACGACGCCCATCGCCGCGAGATTGTCCGCGCGGTTGGCGGCGCTCAACTGATTGCGCTGTACGAAGGGCTAATTCGCAATCGGCTTCATGACATCGCGCTCAAGCGATGGGTCAAGCAAGGAGTCATCTCAAAGGCGTGGCTCGGCACCGGCGAAGAAGCCTCGACCATCGGGCCTGTTCACGCTCTCGAAAGGCAACCCTGGGGCGACGGAATGTCTACGGACGTCGTCGCGCCGATGATTCGAAATGCCGGAGCCTGTCACGAGATGGGTATGCCTGTTGCGGACATGCTCCGCGGCTATTTGGGCACCGAAGACTCGCCCACTCGCGGGCGCGATCTTCACATCGGCAGTTTTGCGCGCGGAGTCCTCGCTCCGATCAGCCACGTGGCGGACATCATGACCGTTGTTACCGGTGTCGCGTTGAGCTTCAAGCTAAAGCGCGAGCCTCGCGTCGCTCTCACGTGGATTGGCGACGGATCGACCAAGTCAGGTCCGTTCCACGAGAGCATGAACCTTGCCGCCGTGCAGAAGTTGCCACTCATCGTAATAATTCAGGACAACAAAGTTGCGCTGGGTACCCGACTGGATCAACACCATCGCGGATCGTTCGCGGCCTGGGCGGAGGCTTATGGCGCTGAAGGTGGAGCCTTCGACGGGAACAATGTGTTGGATGCTTACGCGGCGGTGAAGCTGGCAGTAGACGCCTGCCGCGACGGGCGTGGACCATTCTTACTGATAGCCGACACGTTCCGAATGGGAGGTCACGCGACGCACGACGAACGCGAAGCGCGCGAGACGTTCGATGCGTCGTTGTTCGAATATTGGGGCAAGCGAGACCCGATTGGTCTTTTC
>DATMCM010000254.1:0-3461 GCA_035558335.1 Blastocatellia bacterium
AGCAAGTAACAGCTCCCATGGCCTGAACTGGGCCCCGAAAATGAGACGGTTGGCTAAGGTGGAGCCCTGCCCCTAGAAAGCGCGACAGCGCAGGAGCAGGAGATGAAGCGGACACGGAAGAAGCACAACGCGGTGATTAAAGCGAAGGGGTGGTGGTGGCGGCGGTCGGGGGGACCGGACGATCGCCGAGTTGGTAAGTGAGTTCGGCGTTCATCCGAACGGGATCTACAACTGGAAGAAGCAGCTGCTGGACGGGGCGGCGAGCGTTTTCGAAGGCGGCGGTGGCGCGCGCGCATGTTGGGAAAGAGGAGTCTCGAAAAGCGTTGTCCTTCTGACGGGGGACCGAGGGTTCGAATCCATCTCCCTCCAGCAGAGAGTCCTGCAAACCCCCGGTCCCGCTCGGTCGTGGCGCTGAGCCCGAAATGGCATCTCCACCGATTGCACACACCGCTGATCGTCGAAGGTTCGATACGCACGGAACCAGCCTTTGCCAGCCCAGCTCCAATGCGCGGAGCGCGCCGCGCGGCGGCAGATAACCGTTCACCGCATGAAAATCCCTCAGGCGTGGCTGAAAAACTCTCGTTTGCAGCATCAAGCTACACAGCACACCTCAGGCGGATGAGCTTGTCGACCAATCCCGCGCAAGCTCTGTAGCATTAGGAGTGCTCATATGACTGCAATCCACTCGCAGGCCCCGCACGGCGGTTGGCGCCGGGTTTCGCATCGGCCACGGCGCGCGAGCCGCCTCGCCCAAAGGGCCTTGGCGGCCGTTCGCGATTGGCGTAGACGCCTGCAGGACCGCAATAGATCGTCGGCGTTTGACGAGCGGACCTTGCGCGACAGCGGGATCTGCCGGAGTGATACGCTCTACCACGACAGCAAGCAAATCGAGCGCGACGCTTGGCTTGATATCTTGCACTTCCCACCCTTTTAACCCGCGTGGCGGGATCAAGCAAACTCGATGAAATACCCGCCGGGCGCTGAGGAGGACACATGCTGACCTCAGAACTAACCGGTGATCTTCCCGAGATCATAGGGAATGAGGAGAACCTTTACGAAGGAAATTTGATCCTCTATTTTCGTATACTATTCTACAATTCGACAAATTTGAAGAATCCCTACCATAACTTTCGGCACACGCTGCATGTGCTGTGGTTATGTCAGAAAGCGTGCCGGTATTATCAGAAGAAACTTACGCCACGTCAAATGCGCAACTTGCTCATCGCTGCGCTATTCCACGACTTTGATCATCCTGGCCATCCTCATCCAGGCGAACAAGATCCGGATCGGATAAATATCAGGATCGCTATTGCTGGCTTGCGGCGACATATAACGGCGCACGATCGCGCGTCTCTGCCGGCGATCGAAGCATTAGTCGAGGCAACCCACTTCCCCTATAAAACCGCGGGCGAGGAGCTCGATCTTCTCGGGAAGATCCTCCGTGATGCCGACTTGGCTCAAGTGCTCAGCCCGGTCTGGATTCAGCAGGTCGTCATCGGCTTGGCTGGCGAGCGCGGAGTAAAGCCAATTGAAGTATTAAGGGCTCAAGCAGCTTTTCTTGACACCCTTTCGTTCCACACGCGATGGGCGTGCCAGATGTTTCCGCAGGAACTTATCAAGGCGAAGATAGGGGAAGCGGAAAAGCTGGTGCGACTTCTTGAGACAGATCCGGCAATCGCCGCCAACAGCGCGTGAGCCGGGGTGCCTGCAAGAGGATTGGGGAGGTCATTGCCTCCACCGCCCCGCGGTCGATCGCTTGCCACCACCGGAGGGTGGCCGACTTCAAATCGGAATGGCCGAGATCAAATCGGAATCAATGGCCGACCCTCGGAATACGAGGACGCTTTGCCGGTCCAACGCGAGGCAGACACCAGCGGTCCAGGTATGGACACGGAGAAGACAAACGGCGACCCCGCGCCCCCGGCAATCACTTCATTCTCTCCAGCTCGCAATAGAACATCATCGGTGCAGAAGTGATCGCCGATGGGCTGACCGTTGACGATTGTTCCAAGGGTGCTGCAGAGGTCGCACACATGATAAGCTTCATGGCGCTGCTCGATCATGAAGTGATTTCGCGATAGTCTGAACGGCCCGGTGTCATCGAGCATGAGATCTGGCTGCCGGGGCGGCAGCTCTTCCCCTGCAACAGGCCGCCGGCCGACAACGAACGGCCGATCGCCGAGCCCGAGCGGATTGTGCAACTGGCGTTGCAACCACGGAGTCTTGGCAGCGAGATAGACGTCATTGATGGGGTAGCCATCCTCGGTGAGCTTAACGATGAACTCGTCGAGGGTTTGGCAGACGATCGCCGCCGGGGCGCGACCCTGCGCGGATGCCTTGATGTCGGCGTTTCGCGCGTAATATGCGTCTTCAATCCGGCGATAAGGATAGCCGCGGGCCACCTCTTTACCCGCCGTCCAAGTGTCGAATTCGTACCCGTCGGCACGCTTGAGAACTGGTCCGATAACTACAGTCATGTCAGCATCCTTCAAGATGATGCCCAGTGATCCGTGCAGGTGAAACTTTGCCCGAATTATCCTGCGCCTAGAAGGAGCAGCGCTGGGAACAGCGCCGGCATCCCTAAGGCAATCAACACGGCGACGGCTCTTTCGACTGGTGTCCATCTCCGCCAATCGACTTTCAGATCCTTCATGGCAGCCTCGCGATAGGTTCCCTGGTAGAATTCGAAACAGTGGTGGCAGAGGCGATATTGAAGCAGACTCAACCTCTTTGCTGACTCTGCTTCAAACTGATTAATTTCGTCTCGCGTTTCCTTCGACAGCGAGTGTTGTCCATTATCACGCACCTTCCTCCAAGCACGGAACAGCGTCTCACGCTTACATAGAACCCCCATGAGCCCGGTGACGGGCTTTTCGATTTGCAAGTCGGGACTCACCAGATCGCCCCCCGACTGCTGAGCGTCACCGTTCTGGGGGGGCTCCGCCACGGGTTTGACCGCGGCGACGCCTTCCCGTCCAGCACCATCTACGATGGCGCCTTCACATCCTCGGCCGAAGCCGACGCCCATCCTAGGCTCGGTCAGCGTTGATACCATTAATCAGGGACTTAGCAGGTCCCTTTAGTACGTCAAGTGATTTTGAATCATAAATGTGGTAACACCAGCTGCCGCCCGAACCGCAACAACAACAAAGGGTTACACGCCGCACAAATCGACCCTCTGACGATCTCAAGGCGGTGGTGTGCCGGTGACGTTCTCTCAGATTGAGGTATCGATTCAGGTCTCCGCGAAGATGGTGACCACCCACGAAGAGAGCGGCAGCTTCGGAGTCGGGCACACCCGCAATGTCGTCGCGCCGACGAGCCCCGCCGGCCATTTCGAGCAGCTCCGTCGCTGTCATCGATGTACCATTTGCTGCGATAGCGGGCGCCTGACCGATCGCAGGGAGTGAACATGTCTCGAAAAGCGCAGACCCGCTCACGGGGGACCGAGGGTTCGAATC
>DATMCM010000255.1:0-24880 GCA_035558335.1 Blastocatellia bacterium
CTGACTCGCTACCGGGCAGGGCTGGCTCTCGGTGGGCCGATTGTCAAAGACCACACCTTCTACTACACCGCTTTTGAGCAGGAGCATACGAGGACCCAAAGCAGCTCAGATGTTGATCCGAGCGTTGCTTCCAGAATCAACCGCTTTCTTGCGACTGGTGCGTTTCCCGGCCTTGGCACGCGGCGCATAACTGAGAGCTTCTTTCCGGTTGCGCGAGCAGAGACCGAAGCCTCTGCTAAGGTCAACCATCAGATGGGCCAGCAGCACTCGCTGATGCTGCGATACGCCTTCACCAATAACCGAGAGGCGAGTGATGCGTTCAATACTGGCGGGCTGACTGATGCGAGCAGTCGGGGCAGCAGCTTTACCGAAGATCACCAACTCGTCGGCTCCCTCGTGTCGCTCATCAGCACAAATGCAGTAGGGGATTTGCGCTTTCAACTAGCCACCCGCAAGGTTGTGCTCCGCACTAACGATCAGGCCGGACCCGAAATAGATATAAACGGGATCATCAATTTTGGCCGTCCTTATGAGGGCGATGATCGTCGCAGAGAAAACCACTACCAGATAAGTTACACACTCGGGTTGACCCAAGGCGCTCATTTGATCAGATCGGGGCTCACGGCGAACCACGTCCGCTTGCACTCGTTCGCCCCAGACGGATTTGGCTCAGTTTACCTATTTGGCAGTCTCGCTGATTTTCTCACCGGGCGCGCAGATACGTTTCGGCAGGCATTTGGTGATCCGAGCACGAGCTTTGTAGTCACTAGCTTCGGTGGATTCATCCAAGATCATTGGTCTGTGAATAAGCGGGTGACGCTTGATCTAGGTCTCCGCTACGACTTTGAGCACCTGCCAAATCAATGCAATCAAGATACTAACAATCTCAGTCCGCGAATCGGCATCGCCTACAGCCCTTCAGATACCTGGGTGCTGCGAGCAGGCTACGGGATATTTCATGATCGCTATGTTCTGGCGTTCTTGAATCGCGCTTTGGAAAAAGATGGCAGCAGAGCGTTTGAGCAGGTAGTGTCCAATGTTGATATGGCCAGCGCAATCTTTCAGAACTCTGGCGGCGCGCCACTTAGCTCTCCGATAGCGACTATTCATCCGTCAATATTCCGGGCGGACCCTCTACTTGCTGCGCCTTATAGCCAGCAGGCAAATCTTGGCATCGAGCGCCTGCTAACCAAGAACCTAACTGCGGGGGTAAGCTACCTGCTTGCGAGAGGAGTCAAGCTTTCGCGCACACGAAACGTGAATCTATTGCCGCCTGTAGTGCTCACCGATAGGAATGCCGTGAATCTCGGAGTGGTCAACCCTTCACCTCAACAGATTGGCCGTGAAGTCTTTGGACCAGGTCGTCGCGATCCGCGCTTCAATGACATCTACCTGCTCGAAGACTCAGCCACCTCGACCTACCACGGCGTTTCGCTTACGCTGAACAGAAGGTTGGCTGATGAGTTTGAGTTCTCCGCGAGCTACACATTTTCAAAGACTATTGATGATGCTTCCGATTTCGATGAGCAGCCGGAAAACCCTTTCAACTTGAGAGCAGAACGCGCCCTTTCGCGGAATCATCAAGGGCATCGCTTTGTGCTGAGTGCGCTTTATGACCTTCCGTTTGGCGAAGAGGAGGAAAAAGACGCCAAGCCTGGGCAGCGGAAAGACAAGTCAAACTTTCTTAGCGAGGTACTTGGCCACATAGAGGTTGCTCCTATCGTGACGATCGGAAGCGGCCGGCCAATTAATCCTCTTACCGGCCTTGACTCAAATCGCAGCCACGCGTTTCCACTTTCATCACGTCCTCTCGGCTTTGGCCGCAATACGCTCAAGACCCCTAGCCTTGCGACGGTTGATCTGCGCGTGCTTAAGTATTTTCATCTGGGTGAGCATGGCAAGCTTGATTTCGTCGTAGAAGCATTCAATCTGTTTAATCACGTCAATGTCAGTCAGATTGATCCATTTGGAGGACCGGATTTTAGGCCGCGCGTGGGCTTTGGTGGCTCGTTAGATGCCTTCAATCCCAGACAGTTTCAGTTCTCGATAGACTTCGAGTTTTGAGGCCCCAAAACTTGGACGCTCCGTTCCGTCTGCGCCAAAGGCCAGTCTCCGTCGGAAATCAACCGTGTACGAGTTAATCGGTGAGGCGCGCATGAAAAATTGAGTCGGGCGACACGAATCATCGGGTTGTGCAACACTCACACGATGGCTTACCTTCTCATTCTCATAGTTCACTCTCTCGCACCAGCTTCGGAGCGTTGACTCTCTCCAAGCACGCACTTCGTAACTACCACCCCATGCCATTCAACTTTCTAAGGCCGAGCGTCATCCTAGACTTTGATCTGAATATTGCGAAATGCAATCGGAGAGCCGGAATAAGACTGCAGTCCTACATAGCCTACTGGCGCGCCGGTTTCTGAGGCAACGCCACGAGCTGCATCAGTATTCTGAAATCTGGTTGTCCTGACCTTCGTACCCGTGTCGAGATTTGTAAGATCAACCGTGTAGTTGTTCCCTCTAACATCGATCTCATACTCATACCACGTTCTCGGGTTCAAGGTCGGACCTGGCTGATATATCTGAGTCTCAGAATCAAACGTGTTGAAATTAGGGATGGAGTCCTTTGCCGGAATCTTGTAAATCGCTCCGGTTCGATTCTTGCGCAAGCCATTGGGTTCAGGTCGGACACCGAAGAAGTCCTTACGTGGGTCGCCTATCGCGTTATCGTCTATCTGGACCTCGAATCCGGAATGGACGGCACTCCACGCCCGGTTCTTCTGGAAGAGCTGGAAATCATTATCGTCACCTTGGATACGGTTGAGGATGACCGGGGTCGGGTTAAGCAAAGGATCGCGAAAGCGTAGAAAGATGCCCGAATTCTGGTTTACCAAATCAAACATCCTGAACTGCACCTTGAGAGTGAAATCCGCGAACGCTTCGGCAGCATAGTATAGGAGACCAAAGTCGCCGGTGCCGTAAGTGACGATCTCGCCGCTGATCAGGGCAAAGCCGTTACTTGCTGTCGGGCTGACCCGAGTCCAGCGGTTAAAGGAGACACCGGTTCCGTCGAAGAGCGGCCGAAAGCCTGGAGTGATAGCGAACGCTGGCGGCTTCGGCAAAACGGAAGCGGTCAGCAAATCCGCTGCGCGGCGGGCCAGAGCTACTCCAGTTAGCATCGGGTTAGGCGAGCCGGTGCTAGGAAAAAGCGCGGGACTTGCGACGTAGCAATTGGTCGTATCATGGATTCTCCCGAACTCGTTGGTTACTCCGTCGGCCGGCTGGTTGCTCATTCGAAGCGTTCCAGCCTCGTGGTGTGTTGTGCCCAAGGCATCTCGGATGTCGAACTTCAACCTCCCACCGTCGTTCTCTCGGAGAACTTTCAAATCAGCCGCTGTGGCTCCCGCGGGAACTGGGATCGTAATCCCCAAGCGGTTCGTCAGAATGTCAAACGGCTTTCCGTTCGCGAAGATCACCGCTACCTTGTCAGAAAACTCATCCATAACATCCCAAAATGCGCGATCATCTTGTGTTTGCGCGCTCCCGCCTGATGGCGCCAGTGCATTCCCGACTACCGCGTAGGCTGCGGGACGATTGAAGTCGATGTCGCCTGGAGACTGAGCGAGCCCGATGCGACTGTCCGGATTCATCGGCGACATCTCCCCAATTCCACGAAGCGTTATTACTACGGTTGTGCTGTCTGACTCCGTCATCGCTCGAACTTGCTCTATGTCGGGAACTTTCTTGAAAAGGAACGCCTCGGAGTTATTGCCTAAGTCTGACAGGCCGGAAGCTGTGATCTGCAGATGAAAGTATTTGTCCTTGCCATTGATGTTCGCCTTTCCCTTCACAAAGAGGGCGGACACCTGCAAGGTCTTGAGCGAAGCGGCGGGGAGATTTGTCAGCGCTTCCTTCGGGACTCGTATGGTGAGATTGGAGCGAAGATGGGCCATCAAGTTTTCGCCCATCCGCTGAGCCGCACGGCCAGCCAGCGAATCCTTAAATGTCGTGATGGCGACGCGAGTGGTCTCGATGGTGCCGAGGGCTATGATTGCGACACTCTGCGTCCCGTCCGGCCTAGACGGAGACAGCGGGACATCTACAGAATTTCCAGTTCGATCGATGGCCCGCACGCCGACGACTCTCACCCAGTAGTCACCCTGGACCTGTGTGATCAGTTCCTGAACATGACAGTCAGGCACGACCATGAAACGCTTCCTCGCATCAGCTTCGACGCCTGTCCCATCGGCCTCGGTTGAAGCGACTCGAGCCGCATTGATCGCCAAAGGAATAGCGCTGAATTTATTGAACGGAAACAGACCGGGTTCGGTAACAGATTGCACCGCCAAAGGCGCTTCGAGCTTGAGCAGGTTGAGCAGGTCCGCGCGCGGAGTTGTATCTGTCGCAGGAAGGTTGAGCCACTCTCGCAACTGTGCATCCGACGGGTCCTGCCCCGGATTCCTGCGCTTAAAACTCTGCACTACTGGATGGTCCGGCAGATCGTTCAAGACAAGTCCAGTAGGTGCGGCGGCCTTGAGGCGGTCGAAGAGCTGGCGGCGCAGGCCCTCGTGGAGAGGACCATGGATGAAATCATTCGTGCTGGTAACACCAATCTGATCCGCCGCGTCTAGTAGGTATTTTGATTTTAGGTCGGTGATTACAACGCCTGGCCAGTTGAACATCTCGTCGTTTTGCGCGTCGTGTAAGAGCTCAGGTGACCATCCGCCCCACAACAGGGACCTTCCTCCAATCGCAAATAGGAGGCCCGGAAACTGATAGAACTTTTCGAGGTTTGGGTCATAGACCCAAGGACGCCGAAAGTTAGGAGCTCCTCCAAGAAAGGGCATGTTCTGAGCGTGCTCGGGTAGGACGTACGGCCCTGCTTCTAGCATCAGAATACGCAGACTTCGCGTACGGTCACGTGCGAAGAGGCTTTCCGCCATGACAGAGCCAAAGGTGCCTCCGCCGATGACGATTACATCGAAACCACGACTGTGTCCTGCAACGGTTTGTCCGGCACTGTCCAAGGCCTCCTGCAGCGTGTTGCACAGATAGCGACCCATGTTGTCCAGCGTGAATGATGTGGTTTCTGACATTAGCAAGGCCGCCATATTACTTCTCCCGTCTGCAGTTTTAGAGACCTTCAAAGGCCTGCGCGTGAAATCCTCATCCGATTTCTATTTCAGCCCGATTCATGCGTATGAAGCCGTCTACTTTTTCCTAAATAGATAGACGTAATTCAGGAATGCAACTATTCTCCAAATTCCTTCTGTAGGCCCCGTGTCCTGGAGCCGCCAGTCCCCCTTAATCAGGATATTAAAGGCTGGCCGCTACGGGCCGAACTCAACGGCCATTCCGGCAGGGACTTGTGTTCGCCATAGTGCTAGACGTGATTGTTTAGACTATAGTGCTGTACAGCGTTGGACGTTCGGCGGTTCGCCTCAGTGAGAGGCACGTCTAAGTCGTATCGATGCGACGAATTCATGACTAGTGGCGTATCATCCGGTTTGGCACGTATAACGAACTGCACTTGCATTCGCCCTAGTAACTGGGCAAGTTAGTTGCCACCCATAGGCTAGCCACCTTGCTGTGCCAGATTTGTGCCAACAACAATCCGCAACTCGATCAAAACAGCTGCAGAGAGGCACAACGAGGCGCAAGGAGGGACAAGCAATCTCCTTTCTTGACAATTATTACATTAGATTGCCTTTGAGTTCATTTCGTCTTCTTGAATCCCTCCTTCTCCGCCATTCGAAGCGCCTGGGCCTAATAAGCCCAGGCGCTTCTGTCTTAGAGATTGTGCGTGGATGCCTCACATGAATTCTTCCATCAGCTCATCAAAAACCTCTTTGTTCAACCTAAGCTCGCGTCTGACCAGCGGCCCGTCGCGCAACGCCGGTTCTAAGTCCTCATAAGTCGGCTGCTCGCTGCGGTACAAAACACCGATCGGAATCCGCTCGTCCCACTCGAACGCCTTCTGAAGTGCTGGCTCGACATTCGAGGCGTCGTAATCGACTTCTGCGTCGAGCTTATAGACGCGCTTGCGGAAGTAGTCATAGGTGTTGATCTTGTTGTAGGTCACGCAAGGGCTGAAGACATCCACAAGTGAAAATCCGTGATGCGCGATTGCGCCGCCGATTAGATCGGCCAGATGTTTGCTCTCGCCCGAGAAGCCGCGCGAAACGTAAGTTGCGCCCGACACGAGCGCCAGCGCGACAGGGTTGATTGGCAGCTCCACATTACCAAGCGGCGTGGACTTAGTGCGCACGTCTTTCATCGTGGTCGGCGACGCTTGCCCGGTGGTCAGCCCGTAAATCTGGTTGTTCATTACAATGTAAGTCAAATCGAGGTTGCGGCGCATTGCATGGATGAAGTGTCCTATCCCGATTCCATAGCCATCCCCATCTCCGCCGGTGATCACTACGTTCAAGCGATGGTTGGCCAGCTTGATGCCCGTAGCGACGGCGACCGCGCGCCCGTGCAAGCTGTGCACCCCGTACGCGTGAATGAAGCCCGGCAGGTTCGAAGAACAACCGATGCCTGAAACAAGCATCAGGTCTTTCGGCTGGATGCCGAGCTTGCCGGCGGCGATTTCGAGCGCGCGCAGCACCCCAAAATCACCGCATCCGGGACACCAGTCGGGATCGACTACGCTTTCGTACGCTGAGATCGGTAGTTCGAGCACCGTCGCCATTTTCTATCTCCTCTTGATCAAACTAGTCCGCGCGTGCGCCTCCGCTCAAAACCGCCGGCTGCCACTGGAAGATCGAGCCGGTCTGTTTGCCAACCCGCAATTCGCCTTCTTTCTCACCGTGCTCGCGCCCAACCAACTCAATCAACCAAAGCGGCTCGCTGCCGTCATTTCCATCAACTTGCTCGATCCTGGCTGGTCGCACTTTGTCAGCCAGATGCACGCGTATGTAGTGATAAGCAATCTCACGCGCCTCATCCATTGTGACATCCAGCGAGCGCGATCGTCCTTCAAGGATTGCACGCACTTGCTGGACGACGTGGTGTGGCTCGAACGGCTCACCGTCGTACTTCAGGATCAAATCACTCACGCTGAAGCCGGTCTCGGCTCTCAGATGACGCGCGAACTGACCGGTGTAGTTGCACTCAACGCAGATCGTGCGCTTCGAGCTGCGCAGAATCTCTGTGACTTCTTTTGAGTGAAATGGATGAAGATACTTTATCTGAAGATGATTCGCGCGAATGCCTTGTTGGGTGAGGAACACGATCGCTTCACGGATCACGCCGCTGGTCGAACCCCAACCGATCAACGTGACATCGGCATCGTGCGGGCCTTCCAGTTGGGGCGGCACCAGCTCACTCAGCACCGCGTCAACCTTATGCATCCGCTTCTCCTGGATTTTGCGGCGAACGGGCGGCACGGTGAAAACGTCGCTGATCACTATGCCTTCTTCATCATGATCGTCGGTCGCCGCTACATACATCCCGCCTTCGGTGCCGGGCAAGACCCGCGGAGAAATCCCAGACTTGGTGAACGCATAGCGCTTGAACTGCCCTTTATCCTCGGGCCAATAGTCTACGATCTCGCCGCGCTCAATCGGCACGTCGTGCCGAAAGGCGTCGGCTTCGATCGTTTCGGGATGCTCCGAGAGCAGCAGGTCGGAAATGATCGTCACCGGGAGCTGATACTTCTCAGCGAGGTTGTGAGCTTCAACCGCCGTGTAGTAGCAATCGGTCGTATCGGTCGGCGCGATAATCACTCGCGGGTAGTCTCCCTGCGAAGCGCCGAAGACTTGATTAAGATCGGCCTGCTCGGTCTTAGTCGGAATGCCGGTGGAAGGGCCGCCGCGCTGCACCTCGATAACGACGACCGGTGCTTCGATCATCCCCGCCATCCCGATGGCTTCGGTCATCAGCGCGAAGCCGCCCCCTGAAGTGCCGCACATCGCCCGCACGCCCGCGTGGCCCGCGCCGATCGCAACGTTCACGACCGCCAGTTCATCTTCGCACTGCTTGACCACCACGCCGCACTTGGCCCCGTGGTTCGCCATCCAATGCAGGATCGAAGATGCCGGGGTCATCGGATAGGCCGAGTAGAATTTGCATCCGGCGGCCACGGCCCCAAGGGCGAAGGCTTCATTGCCGGTGATAAAGGGACGTCGAATTCGCGTGAAGTTCCACTCGTAACCGAGCGGCACGAATCTTTCGCGCGCGTGATCGTACCCGGCGCGCGCGACGTTGATGTTCTGCTCGACCACTGCTTCGCCCTTATGTTTGAACGTGTCGGCAAGTACGCTTGCTGCCATCTCGAAATCCAATCCGAGCAGATAGAGCATCGCGCCGGTCGCCACCGTGTTTTGCATAACTGGCTGAAGCCGCCCCAGGGGTTTGGTAAGTTCAGCGATAGGCAGAGGGACGGTCACAACGCCGTCTCCAACAAGCACCGAATCGCATTTGAGCTTGTCAGAGTTGTAGATGATCGCGCCGCCCGAATTGACCTCTCGCGCGTGGCGCTCAATCGAATCCTGGTTGAGCGCGATCAGCAGATTCAGATGATCGCCGTGCGAATAAACCTTCTCTTCAGCGATGCGCACTCGCAGCCAGATGTGCCCACCGCGAATCACCGATTGGTACGAGTTGTAGGCGCTCAGATAGAGCCCAAGGCGACTGCAAGTCTTGGCGATCGTATCGCCCGTTTTGTCGAGGCCGTCCCCGGCGGCTCCGCCGATACCGACGGTAACTTCTTGGCGAGTGGTCATAGGGACTCCAGCGATTTAAGATTTGTCACTCCAGGATGAAAGCGGCAGCCAAATCAACCTAACTACCCATCGCCGATCCGGCAAGTTCATTGCTCATCTGGAGTCACGATCCGCTTCAGGCAGCCGAAGACCACCGCCATCCTATACCTGCGCTCAAGATCAAACAAGCGGCGGCGCGAGCTGGCTAAGATGACTTCTACGACATTCCATGCGAAGCGCGCCGCCGCTATGCGGAGTGCGCCGCATGATCTGCAGCTTGTTACCTCGTCTCATTGGCGGCGGTTAAGTTTGTGGCGGCGGCTCTACGGTTTCCCAAAGTATCTCTCATCCCAAAAAAGCTAAAACCAAAGCGGATGCGTTTGCTGCTTCGCCAGTTGTTTCACTCAAACTCCGCGATGACCGGCGCGTGGTCTGAAGGACGCTCCCAGCTTCTCGGCGCCCGGTCGATCACTACTGAAGTCGCATCGCCGGCGAGAGAGTTGGACGTCCAAACGTGGTCGATTCTCAGCCCGTGGTTTCGCCGAAAAGCTCCCGCGCGATAGTCCCACCACGAGAACTCTTTGTCCGCCGAGTTATGAAGTCTGAACGCGTCGACCAGACCCCATTGCCTCAAATGCTCCAGCGAGCTGCGCTCGCCTTCGCTGCACATAATCCTTCCCCGCCAGAGGTTTGGATCGTGAACATCCCGGTCTTCGGGAGCCACGTTGAAGTCGCCGCACAGCAGAACGCGACCGCCGGCGTCGTAATGGGAATCGAAGAACGCCCGGAGGCGTCGCATCCACTCGAGCTTGAAGGCGTACTTTTCGGTGCCGACGGCTTGTCCATTCGGGATGTAGACGTTGACGACTCGAATGCCGCCAATGGTCGCGGCCAATAAGCGAGATTGAGCATTCAGCTCGTCGTTTGTGAAACCGCGCTGCACGTCTTCGAACTTCACGCGCGAAACGATCGCGACGCCATTATACGTAGCCTGACCGAAGGACTCCGATAAGTAGCCGATCTCCGCGAAGGCTTCAGCGGGAAACTTCTCATCAATACATTTGGTCTCTTGCATGCAGAGCACGTCCGGTTTAGCGGCCTCGAGCCACTTCAACACGAGAGGCAGTCTCGCAACTATCGAATTGACGTTCCAGGTAGCCAGCTTCACTTGAGATCTCCTATCACCTTGTACGCGCGCCCGGCATCGATCCGCCGGAGAGCATCGATTCAAACTTCCCCGCCGGCCTATCAGAGTATTCGACGACTTCTGATGTGTCTACCGGTTGCGGCTCATCGTTGTTTTTGTGGCGGCTCTGAATAAGGAAGGCCGCCACAACGGACGGCCTTGAAGACTAAGTACCCGCGGCGGGATTCGAACCTGCGGCCTCTTGCTCCGGAGGCAAGCGCTCTATCCACTGAGCTACGCGGGCAGACTTGAACGAGGATAGCTGCCAGTTGAGACAGTGTCAATTTTTCCATGACTCAATAATGAGGAGCCCGCTTAAGGGATTCGGAAAACTGAATTATCGACGCCTACACCAAGCGATTACAGGTCGGGAAGGGTGGCTTGCCCCCGTGTGAACTATCAGGAAGCAGGTCACGCGCGAGCTAGCCAATCATCTAGACAACGGAAGGAAGCGGGGGCAAGCCGCCCTTCCCGACCTGTCAACGCTTCGAGTAGACACCGCAACCGAAATCGGTTTCACACGATCTCTGAAATGGGCGTGGTGTTACCTTACGGCGCTCGCCGCCAGTCGTTGATGGTAGACTAGACTCATACCTGATATGAGCAAGACCAACTATCCTGTGACTTCGGCGGTGCGTCTCTTGCGCGAGAAGAAGATTGCGTTCGAGCCGCACATATATGATTACAAAGAGCGTGGCGGAACCGCGCATTCGGCAGCTGAGCTCGGAGTGACTGAACACATCGTCGTCAAGACGCTGGTGATGGAGACCGAAGCTCGCGAGCCCCTGTTGGTGCTCATGCACGGCGACCGCGAAGTCTCGACCAAAGAGCTTGCCCGGTCGATCGGAATCAGGAGCGTAACCCCCTGTGACCCGGCAACCGCGCAGAAGCACACCGGGTATCTCGTCGGGGGTACGAGCCCCTTCGGGACTCGCAGACAGTTGCCCGTCTACACGGAAACGACTATCTTCGAGTTGCCCACAATCTACATCAACGGCGGCAAGCGAGGCTTTCTTGTGTCGATCGAGCCCGGCGATTTGCGTAAGGCGCTGACGATTGCGGAAGTGAGCATTGCCATCGCTCGGTCAAAGACCGCCGAAAGAGAACACCAATAGATGTCCGCACGCGAGCTTCCAGCACTGATCGAAAGCGACCTGGACCCCAACCCGTTTCGTCAGTTCCAGCGATGGTTCGACGAGGCGGAGGCGTCGATTCCTATCCTGCCAAACGCGGTGACGCTTGCGACCGCAACACCCGACGGCGTGCCTTCGGCGCGAGTCGTGTTGCTGAAGAGTTTTGACGAGCGAGGCTTTGTCTTTTACTCGAACTACGAAAGCCAGAAGGGCAGAGAGCTTGAAGAAAACTCCGCCGCTGCGCTTGTGTTCTACTGGGCGGAGTTTGCGCGGCAGGTACGCATCAGCGGCCGGGTGACCCGCACTTCGCGCGAGGAATCCGAGGCATACTTTCACACCCGCCCGAAAGACAGTCAGCTAGGCGCGCTTGCTTCGCGACAGAGCGAGGTCATCAGCAGCCGTGACGCGCTTGAAGGGAAAATGAACGAGCTTCTAGCGGAATATGCGGATAAGCCGGTTCCACTTCCATCGTTCTGGGGAGGTTATCGTCTCGCCCCTGAAACGATTGAGTTTTGGCAGAGCCGGCCGAGTCGTTTGCACGACCGCTTGCGTTACAGGAAGCTTCAGAGCGGTTATTGGCTCATCGAGCGGCTGTCGCCTTGAAAGCCTTAGATCGTTGCGAACTCAGGCTTCAACGCGTCGAAACTTACCGCTGCGCCAACCAATGAAGCCTCGCTCTCAACGCGGACCACGCTGGCTGAGTACTTCATCTTTTTTCTTCCTTGGGTCGGAAGGTCTATGTACACGTCCAATCGGATGCCAGCGGGCAGCGGCCTTGGTAGCGTCAGCAACGCGCCGCTCGAGCTTATGTTGTCCAACACCCCGCTCTCCGTGAAAGGCGCGCCGCCGGCGTCGATTCCCTCCACTCTGACCGGCCAATTTACGTGAAATCTTCTCCCTCTCCGCCGTTCGATCAAGGTCTCCTCCAGTCATCTCACACTACTACATCGCTCATTATTTGTCGAAAAAGCCCGCTTAAACAGTACTACCGTGCGTCCAATGAGGCGAAAGTGAGAATCGAGCCGAGGTTCCTTGTTGAAGTAATAATTCGGTCAGAAGCCCGTAGTCAGTAGTCCGTAGTCAGTAGCTCGTGCTTTGAGGTCTTATTCGCTCTTTAGAAATACGAGCTACGGACTACTGACCACGGACTACGGACTCCTGCCGCAAAAAAATGGGAGCCCGAAGGCTCCCGGAGGTTCACACGAGGAAGATAAAACGTCGTGTTGGAGGAAGGACTATAGCGGCGGCCCACGACGCATACCCCAAACCGCCGTTACACTCGTCAGAACGAATACCGAACCTGGATGCGTCCGTAGCGGCCCACCTGCGTTCCTACTGGGCCGAGGATTCCGCCGTCGTTCAGGCGAACATTGTTGAAGAACGGGTTCAGCACATCGCCGTTGCTGTTGTCGGCGCCGCTGGCACCTGCCCATGTGAAATTCGGGTGATTAAAGATATTGAAAAACTCGAATCGCACATCGATCCTGTTGCCCTCAAACGGAAGTCTGAACCCTTTGTTCAAGGCTAGGTCCAGCGTATTTATCCTGTTTCCGCGAAGTATGTTGCGTCCAGCGATGTTGGTACGAATCGCCGGATCGACCAGGTACCGTACTTGCGCGGGATTGACTGGGTTACCGTTAGCGTCGACATATCCGGTCGGCGATTCAGCGCCAAACACGTCAGCTCGAATTCCCACCGAAGTGGCCGGCGCGTTTAGGTTTACGATGGCCGGACGGTCGTTGGTGTTCTCGAGATCGCCGTTGAGGTCGATACCTCCTACGAACGGCGTCTCGACGTTGCCCGACTGAATGCGATAAACCCCCGAGACGGTCCATAACCCTGCGACCTGGCTCATCCAACCTTCCTTTGGTCCCGGAATATCGTAGACGAAGCTCCACACCGCGCGATGCGGAACATCAAACCCGGCGACACTGCGGTCGATGCTTCGATTGAACGGGTTGGACGCTCTGCTTGCACCGCCGGTGGTCACAAAGACTTCGCTGGCCACATCGTCAATAGCCTTCGAATAGGTGTAAGCGAAGCGGAAGAGCAGGCCGTTCTTCAAGGCTCGCTCAACGCGAGTCTGCAGAGAATGGTAGATCGAGTCGCCGCCGTTGGTTCTTGCGGAAATCGATCCTCGATCCGGATGCACACGAACGCCGTCCACTCCGGGATTCAACTGCTCGTTGATGAACTGACGCAACCCACGCGTCCCAACGTACGCCGCCTCGACTATCACGTTACCGGGGACCTCTCGCTGGATGCCAAAGTTCCACGTCCAGGTCATCGGGTTGCGCAGGTTAGGCAGAATCGTGGTCACTGCAGCTAGGGGATTGAGGAAACCTGTTGCCGGCAGTGAGTCAACGCCCGCATTCGGGAATCCTCGCCCGCCCACAGTGCGGCCGAGAAGCGAGACTGCCTGCGCGTTCGGCGGGGACGCCGCTGTGTTGCTCAGGATGTTGTTGAAGAACAGGTCGTACGCGGCGGCGACTCCGCCACGAATGACCGTCTTGTCCTCACCAAACAGCCGGCGGGCGAAGTGCGGTGTGTATGCGAAGCTGAAACGCGGAGCGAAGTTGTTGTTATCGGCCTGTTGTTTCGCGGGCGTGTCGGGTGGCACGTCAAACCCGGCAAAGGCCGGAAACGGAATCACGTTCGACGGAGTACCGTAATTCTCATAACGCAGACCAAGGCTCAGGCTCAGGTTCGGCTTGATTCGCCACGAATCGTTTACGAAGTACGCCTGCTGGAATGCATTTGGATAAGTCACCGGGCTTCCGAACGTCTTTGCTGCAAACGTTCCGTTGGTGCCCGAGAATCCATCAACGAAGTTTCCGAAGGCGGGGAACCCGCCACCGGCGGAGAACGTCAGCGTTCCCTGGTTGTTGAACGGAACGAACTGCTTCGCAATCTGGCGAACCATGTCTACGCCGGCTCGTATCGTGTGCGCGCCGGCTGTGTAAGTGATCGTGTCCTGGAACTGGTAGTTGTTAAAGATTCGTCCTTGCGGGAAGAACGTCGTTATGAGCCCTCCCAACACTCCGACAGGGCTGACTGTGACTCCCGAAAACAGGAACTGAGGTCCGAAGTTGAGCGCCGCGGCATCCTGAGCGCCGAACAGAACGTTGAATCGGCCGTACGAGAATCGGAACTCGTTGGTCATTCTCGACGACAGGAGGCGCGTATAGTTCATATAGTAGTTCTGCACTCGGCTCGGAACGTCTACGGCGAAGCCTGCGAACGGCGTGGGGAATTGATTTACCACGCTCTGGTTGGTGAACAGATAGCGCGCCGCGAAGCTGTCCTTGTCGCTGATTGTCCAATCAACGCGTCCCAGAACGTCGTATGTGTTGACCGGTCCGGGAGCGGCCGTCGTCACAGTCCCGAACTGCGCGTCGGGACGCCCGCCGCCCAGCGGTACATTGATGAGATTCGTCGCACCGCGAAGGCCGCCAACTACACCGAGGTAGCGATCGAGGTTCGGGCTACTGCCTGACGGGAACAGCGAACGAAGGGTGTCGAAGCCTTGCTGAGTCGGCACGACCGCCGAAGCGGAAGAGGCTCCGATGCGCGTTAGCGTAGGCTGAAACGTTCCGAAAAAGAACAGCTTGTCTTTCAGGATCGGACCGCCAAACGAGCCGCCAAAGCTGTTTTGAATGTAGACCGGTACAGAGGTCAAACCCTCGTTTGCTTTCTGTCCGGCGCTCAGCGAGCTCAGTGCGCTCGTGTCGATCACATCGTAGACAGACCCGTGAAACTTATTTGTCCCGCCACGAGTGACCACGTTGACCACCGCGCCTCCCGCGCGCCCGTATTCGGCCGAGTTGTCGCCTCCGAGCACGGTCACTTCCTTGTAGCCGTCGCGCAGGATCGGCTGAATCTGCTGTCCGGTGATTGAGTTGTCGTTGTTGTCCGCGCCGTCAATCAACTGGTTGTTCGCGCGAGCTCGGAGCCCGTTGATATTGAACTCTGTCCCCTGCACGAAGCCCCCGGTAAGGATTCCCGGATCGGTCACACCGGGTAATGTGAACACCAGGTTCACCGGGTTCAACCCGGCGACCGGGAGATCGACTATCTGGCGGCTTTCGAGCGTGTTGGCTCGCGCGCCATCTTGCTTCTGCAAGATGACCGCCGCGTCGGCATTCACGTTGACCACTTCGGTCTGCGCGCCGATTTCGAGTTGCGCGTCCGTGGTGGTAGCCTGGGCCGCCACCACAGTTACGTTCTCGAGCGTGATGGTCTTAAACCCTGAAGCCTTGACCTCGATCGTGTATGCGCCGGGATCGACTGCGTCCAGGCGAAAGCTTCCCTCTGATGACGTGGTCGTCTCGCGCGAGACGTTCGTCGCGGTATTGGTGATCTTTATCGTAGCTCCGGCGACCACCGCGCCGGACGGATCGTGGATTGTCCCGACGACAAATCCTTTGCTGGATTGCGCGAAAACCGTACTGGAAAACAATGGCATAAGCGACGCCGAGAACATGAGTAGCGCCGCTACAAGAGCCAAAGATTTAAATCGACTAAGGTGCCTCATTTCTTCTCCTTTACTTCCATGTTGTTTCTACTTCTTTCCAGAGCGGGCTGAAACATCGTTAGTGAGCAGAACTAAAGACCCGGCGGCGTGAGTAGGTTGAGTCGTGCCCTACATCTGAGCGCCTCACGCCGCCGGGCCGACTCCTAAAAACATGAGTCGTCCACGGCTAGAGTGTAGGTTTGCACGGAAGATCGCGAAATAAGTTTGGGACGAGCCGACAGGATGTGGGGACGAAACGGCCCGAAAGCATGACGACCCGCAAGTCCTTGAGAACGCTACTGTTTTCCGGGGGGCGCTCTGGCGCGGAGGGAGTGTTAACCGTCGGGTCAGTGCTTCGCCACGAACTTTTCGGGCCACTTCGAAGGGTCAAGCCAATCCAAGCCGTCCTTCACCTTGGTTGTCGTCTTGGTGGCGGGGTCATACACGAACATTCCGTGCCTGCCAATCGTGAAGATCGGTACTCCGTATTTATCAGCAATGTTGAGATCGTCACCCTGCGGCCGTGGATCGGCGTTGTTAGGATGGGTGTGAACGATCGCCACCGTAGCAGGGTGCCAGCCGAAGGTGAACGCCCGGTGTTGATTGGTCCACCCGAGCAATCTGGCGCCATACCCACCGTCGGCCATCCGCAGGATCAACACCACACTCTCGTAAGACGAAGTGCCGTTACCGACGCGCATCCACGCCTCTCCGAACTCGTCGATGACCTTGCGGTCAAAGGTCGATATGACAAAGCCAGCGCTCTTATGAAATCCCGCTCGGTCGACGCGTTCAGGTTCAGCGCGCGATTCGAGGGCTCCCCGCCCGACAAACAACATCATCGGAGAGAATCCCAGGCCCTGGGCTTGAGAGAACGGTGCAATCGCGAACGCAACCAACAGAATCAGCCGCGGATTTCTTTTCATAGCCGGCTCCGATGATTCGGTATTTACCGCGCCGGCCGGGCTTGTCGTCGAAGGTCGACTGCGGTGGATAGCAATTCCAGCGCGTTCCCGCCCGAACGCGCCGACTTGCTATTCGCCGAGTCTAGATTGAGTTAGTAGCTGTGAATACTACTTTGGGATGAAGGAGTACCGGCTTGTGACAGGCTGACCGAATTCCGTGACGAGCGTCGTTCTCTTATACCGGTCTTCCCAACAACTCTTGAAGTTTCTCTCGGTAGCTCCGCGACAGCGTAAGTTGAACGCCTTCGCGCATTATGATGCGATATTCGCCGTGAAACCACGGCTGGAGTTCCTGTATTCGATCGATATTGACGATCGCCGAACGATGGACGCGCAAAAACTGCTTGGGATCGAGTTGGGCCTCAAGCGCGCTGATCGTGTCCCTCAGCAAATAGGACTCCTTGCCTGCGTGCAGCCGTACATAGTTTCCCTCGGCTTCGAGCCAATCGATTTCCTCGGCTTTGACGAAGAATACATGCCCGTTCATCTTGATCACCAGCCGCTCCAGGTGGACCGGTCGGGTCTTGATCTGCTCGAGCGCGTTAAGAATTCGCTCGCTCATCGCATCGCTCGTCTTCAGCAGTTGTTCCTTGGCATGGCTGACCGCCCTCTGGAAGCGTTCGCGGTCGAACGGCTTTAGCAGGTAGTCCAGCGCGTAGATCTCAAAAGCGCGAACTGCGTACTGATCATACGCAGTCACGAAGACGACCGCAGGCATCTGCGAAGGATCGAGCGATTCAAGAACCTCGAACCCATCTATCCCGGGCATCTCGACATCAAGGAAGATCAAATCGGGCTTAAGACTTGAAATCGCCAGAATTGCCTCTTCGCCATTTGCGCAATCCCCTACGATCTCGATCTCCGGGTCTGCTTCGAGCATCTCGCGAATTCGCTCGCGCGCAAGCGATTCGTCATCCACTATCAATGTACGAATACACTTCGAGCCTGACATACGATCCACTCCTTAGCGGCTTTAACGAGAGAACGTACCGGTTAGTTCGATTTTGCGTTAAGTGTTTGCTGTTTAAAGGGGATTTCGAGGATTACGGAGAATCCGCCCTGGGTGGTATTGATCATGTCAAGACGATGGTCGTTTCCGTAAAGCTGCTGCAATCGCGCCTGGGTATTTGCCAGCCCTACGCCCTCTTTTATTATCATCCCGCTGTCTCCATTGGGCTGGAGACCCGACCCGTTGTCGGTAACTTGCACGTGTAACAAGCCATTGAGCCGGCTGGCTTCGATCTCAATTCGACCCGCCGAGGTCTGTGGGGCGATGCCGTGTTTGATCGCGTTCTCGACGATCGGTTGCAGGATGAGGTTCGGCAATCGCGCATCAAGCACCTGCGGATCGATCTTGAAGCGCACGGTCAGCCGATCGCGAAAGCGGATGCGTTCGATGTCGAGATAACATTTCAGAAACTCGAGCTCCTGCTGGACCGATACTTCCTGAGCGCCCTCGTTTTCCAGCGTCAGCCTCAAAAAGTCCCCGAGCCGCGCGATCATATTGTCTGCCGCCTCAGCGTCCTTGTACACAAGCGCCGATATCGAGTGCAAAGTGTTGAACAGGAAATGAGGCTGAAGCTGCATCTTAAGAGCTTGAAGCTGGGAGAGCGCCAGTTGAGCTTCCAGACGCGTGGCTCTTATCTCTCCTCCCCGATAGCGGCGGTAGTAATCGAATACATACGTGATCAGCACGATCAGCCAATAAATCATCGCGCCGTAATCAAAAATCAAATAGACATTGAGCAGCAGCTTGACCAGCGAGAACGAGCGCTTGGGATCAGATATCAAGTTGATGAACATCAGATCATGGAATACTCGTGTTCCGAATCCGATGACCACCGATGCGAAGATTTGAATCAGCAGGTTTCGAAGCCATCGCTCCCGAACTACCGGAAACCGATGGGCAAGGAACAAAACCAGTGGGGTCAACGCGGCCCACACATAAGCGTAGGAGAGTTCGAGAGCAAATATCCGACGCCAACCGACTTGGGTTTCTCCGCGGCTGTAGGCCAGATACATCTGGCTCCCAAGGAATAGCCCGAACAGGGTCCACAATCCAATTGTCACTCCAACCCGGACCCAGCGGCGCTCTAGTAGCTTCTCAGTTTCCATCTCCAACCCAGGCGACAGGACGTTTGTCTCCATAACGATACCACATCGCCCGGCCGCTTCCGGCCAGAAACCCAGATTGCCGACTGATTGTAGTTTTGCATGCGCGCTGCCGGCGGATGAGACAACCACCTTGCGGTTTCCGCCGAGCATGGCAGTAGATAGACGGACGAGCATTTGTTCCTCGCCGTACCGTTCAATAGCCGTCACACTCGGTACAAACCCGCTGATTCTACGTTCGAATCTAAAGGCACAATATACTATGTGACTAAGCGTCTTGAATGGGTGATGAAACGGCCTTGCTGCGTGACGGACCGGCCTTAGGATTTTCGGATCGGTGATCGGGGCGACGCCGCGTTGCCCAAATCTGCTATCGCTGTGCTATGATGCAGTCAAGCAACGAGGGCGCTCCGGACAAATTCGCGAGAACATCTTCGTTCGAGGTAAGCGCGCAATGGGTAACACAAGCAACCCAACCCCAGGTCACCGAGCGCGCTGGATTCGAGAACTCGCTCGTTCTCAGCAAGCTGACAAATACCAACAGGCGAGGTCTAACCATGGCACGCGGCAGAAAGTTCAGATCAACGCGGCGCATCCCCGACAGCGAACGATCGCTGTTCGAGCAAAAAATAACTGGCCGCTATGCGCGCACGCTCGACCGAACTGATCTGCTCAGCTTGATTCGCGGCGGGGAAGACACTCATATCGAGTTCAAGATCCGGCTGGTCAACACCGACAAAGTCATCGCCGAGATTGTGGCGATTGCAAACGCTGGCGGCGGCGCCCTGATCTTCGGCGTGAACGATCAGCGCCGGATCGAGGGGCTGGACGACCCCGAACAGGTCGAAGAACAACTCATAGACATCTGCCGCAACCAGATCAAGCCGCCGGTCTTCCCACGAATCGACAAAGTGTCGTATGACAACGGCACACGCATCGTCGTCTTGCAGGTTGACGACCGCCGCGCACCCCATCGAACGCCCGACAACCGCTACTTTCTGCGCATCGGCTCAACCAAACGCGAAGCCGACGGCGGAGAGATCGGTGCCCTTTTTTCCCGATCGCGAGTCGCTTCGTTCGAAGACATGCCGCTGGTGACCGCGGGAGTTGAAGATTTTGACGAAGCGCTGGTGTGGAGCTATGTCCGCGATTTGGAAGGCGATGCCTCCCGCGAGCCGGCAAACTTCCCCAGCGCTGGCGAGCTGTGCGACCTGCGTCTGGCAACAAATCATGGCGCGACCGTGGCCCCGACGCTTGCCGGATTTCTTCTATTCGGAAGAGGCTCGTTAGTCCCCCAGATAATTCCCCAAAGCCAGATCTCGCTCACCCGTTTTTCAGGGACGAGCACCGAGTCTCCGGTGGTCGAGCGCACCGAAGTCTTCGGCAATATGACCGGGCTTTTCGACGGAGCGCTGAGGTTCCTTAAGCGCTACGTCGATCTTTGGGACTCACGGCCTCCGCGCGCGCACAACAACGGCGCTGAACCCGTCCGCGCTCGGGCGAACTATCCCCGCGACTCGATAATCGAAGCGCTCACGAATCTGATAGTTCATCGCGACTACTCGATTGTAGGGTCACCATCTCGCGTGCTGATATTCGACGACCGAGTCGAGTTCATCAACCCAAGCCGGACAGCGGGAACGAGAAAGTCAGTCGAGTATGGCGCTACGCTTCCACCGAATCCCAGGATTCATCACGTCTTCACAAGCGCCGCTTACGGCATCGAGCTGGCGCAGCGAGGCATCCCGGCTTTGCGCCGAGAGCATCGGGGGTTCACGCGCCGCGAGCCTCGCATTTCGTTGCTGGGAGATGAGTTTCGACTCGAGCTTTATGGAGTTTGATAAGCACGAGGCGGGCTTGTTTATCCTCTGCGGATCAGCTTGCGTTACATGCGTCTCTTAGCTGTTTCTCTCTCGTTGCTCTTTGTGCCCGCGCTCGCATCGTGTGTCCGCACCAACGGCATTCCAAACGCTAACTCCGACCAGCCGTCCGGCACTCACGCGAGCGAGCCGGCGAGGAGGAAGTGTGTCAACTTGAACAGCGCCACCGCCGAAGAGCTCCAACTGCTGCCGGGAATCGGAGAAGTGACGGCTCGCAAGCTCGTCGAGTACCGCGAACAGAACGGTCCTTATCGCCGCCCCGAAGAGATCATAATCATCGAGGGCTTCAGCGAACGAAAATATCGAGCAATCGCGGACCTCATCTGCGTTGAATGAGACTGTTGGGAGCGCAGTTACTTGTCATCGTCTTGGCGATTGCAGACTACAACCATGATAAGTGGCACATTCGATTGTCCGACGAATTGTCGTTTGCAACCCACTGCTGTACATTGAATCTCTCTCCAAGAGCACGATGATGAGCGAAGAGCTGCCGATACTTGTAGAGGTCACGCGCGGCGCGATCGTCGAATCGCGTCACCGTGGAGCGATTGTCGCCGTCGAGCCGGATGGGACGATTGCGGCGCAACTCGGCGATGGTGATCTCATTACGTCGACCCGCTCTACCATCAAACCATTTCAGGCGATCCCGTTCGTCACAAGCGGAGGTGCCGATCACTTCGGAGTCAGCGAACGCGAACTCGCGCTTGTATGCGCATCGCACGAGGGTGAACCTTTTCACGTCGAAAGAGTAGCCGGTTTGCTCGCGCGGGCAGATCTGGATGAATCGGCGCTCCGTTGCGGCGCCCACGCCCCCTACAACGCGGATGCAGCGCGGCAGCTCGAAAGAAACGGCCTGCCGTTCACTCAGCTACACAACAACTGCTCGGGCAAGCACACCGGAATGCTTCTGACCGCTGTCCATCGCCGCTTGGAACTCGACGATTACTACAAGGCCGAGCACCCAATTCAACGCGAGATCATTTCGGTGCTGCGGAGAATGGCTGATCTCGAAGGCGATATTCCGACCGCGATCGACGGCTGCAGCGCGCCGACATTCGGAGTGGCGCTTCGATCACTTGCGCTTGCGTTCGCGAGGCTTGCGAACCCGCAAGCCGCCTCGCTCGATGCGGAGGTCGCCGTCGCTTCAACGCGAATCGTTCATGCAATGATCGCCCACCCCGAAATGGTCGGCGGCACAAAGCGGTTCGACTCCGACCTGATGCGAATCGCGCGAGGCAAACTTGTCTGCAAGATCGGCGCAGAAGCCGTGTACGGCATCGGTGTTATCCCCTGCGAACGCTACCCGCGCGGCCTTGGCATCGCGCTCAAGATCGAGGATGGCTCGTATCGAGGGCTCGGTCCGACGGTGATTGAGACCCTCGGGCAACTCGGGGTGTTAACCGAATCCGAGCAAGCTGAGCTGGCAGCCTATTATCGGCCGGACGTTGATAATCGTCTTGGCCTAAAAGTAGGCGAGGTCAGAGCGGTGTTTGATCTGCATGTTCGATGAGATCGTGCGGCCAGCGCTCCTCGACTGCTCTGTCCTTATGGCCGATACTTCATTGGTAAGACCGCACGGTTTGGACTAGGGGCTCAACGAATATGAATCAGAGCATAAGAAGTTTCTTTCCGATTACAGAAAACTACATCTACATGAACCACGCGGCTGTCTCGCCATTGTCGGCGAGAGTGCGCGACGCGATGATCGCAATAACTGACGATATTGCGCGGCACGGGACCGCCCACTACGACGACTGGTATCGAACCTACGAATTGGCGCGAAGCTCGGCGGCCAAACTGATTAACGCGCGCGCTCACGAGATCGCGTTTATGCCCAATACCTCGACCGCGATCTCTGCCGTCGCTAACGGACTTGATCTGCGCGAAGGGGACAACGTGGTCACTTCCGGCGTCGAGTTCCCGGCGAACATCTATCCCTGGATGCGATTGGGCGAAGAACGCGGAATAAGAATGAAGCTCGCCCCCGAGCGGGACGGCCGAATCGACCCGGATGAGCTCCTTGCTCTCATCGACGATCGCACGCGGGTAGTCACGGTAAGCTGGGTGCAATTCGCGAGCGGCTTCCGTTCGAACCTCTCGCGCATCGGGAAGGCATGCCGCGAGCGCGGAGTGTTCTTCATGGTGGATGCGATTCAGGGACTCGGCGCATTGAAGCTGGACGTCGAGCGAGACTATGTGGATGCTTTTGCCGCCGACGGTCACAAGTACCTGCTTGGGTCGGAAGGCACGGCTCTGTTTTATGTTTCGGATCGAGTAATCGAGAGAGTCAAACCAACTGTCGTCGGGTGGACCTCGGTTAAAGACTACGAAGACTTTTCTCATGGAGGTTCCGACTACAAGCTGGACTATCGTGAGGGCGCATTGCGCTTTGAATGTGGTTCCTTGAACACGGTAGGCATGTATGGCCTCGGCGCCGCGATCGATTTATTCCTCGAAGTCGGCCCCGAACAGATCGAAGAGTACGTGCTGAGCTTGAGCGACTATCTCGCCGAGGGGCTGGCAGCTACGGGCTACAAGGTAATCGGCTCGCGGAAACCCGGCGAGACCTCGGCGATCGTGACTTGCATTCACGAGAGGCATTCGCCGGGAGACTTGTACCGGGTGCTTCGATCAAAGAACATCATCACGGCGCCGCGAATGAACCGCTTGAGGATCTCGCCGCATTTCTATAACACCCGAGAAGAGATCGACGCGTTAATCGATGCGCTTCCGGATTAGGCGCTTTTCGGGCTTGAGGCCGGGTTCGCCGAGAAGGACTACAAAGCGTGTCTTTGTGTGATTGTTGACTTGGTGTGTTTCTGGCGATACAGAATCCTCAACCTCAACACACTAATGCACTCTGCATAGCTGTGAACCAGCCGTAAAACGGCTGGCCTATTTGCCTTCGGAAAGCCGCGTGAACGCGGTCTGGAAATGAGATGCATCCGCCTCTGCCTGCGCGGGCGAAATACTGACGCGGGCTCAACGAGACCCGCATGGCCGTGAACCAGCCGTAAAACGGCTGGCCTATTTGCCTTCGGAAAGCCGCGTGAACGCGGCTGGAAATGAGATCCATCCGCTGCTGGCTGCGTGCGCGAAATACTGATGCGCACCCACGCAGCCGGTTGAATTCTCCCGACGCGCGTACTATATTCTCAAAGCGTTGCGATTGATTGGCAAACCACTGGGACTATCTGGACTACATCAGAAAGAGAGGACCAAACAATGGCTATTAGACTAGGAGACGAAGCGCCTGATTTTACGGCGGAAACCACTGAAGGAAGCGTCAACTTCCATGAATGGATCGGGGACAAATGGGCTGTTCTGTTTTCGCATCCGAAGGACTTCACGCCAGTGTGCACGACCGAACTGGGAGAGGCTGCTCGCCTCAAGCCGGAATTCGAGAAACGAGACGTTAAGATGATCGGACTAAGCGTCGACCCCGTGGATTCGCACAAGAAGTGGGCAAACGACATCGAAGAAACCCAGGGCCAGAAGCTGAACTTCCCGGTTATCGCCGACGGCGATCGAAAGGTTTCCGACCTCTACGATATGATCCACCCCAATGCCAGCGAGACTTTCACTGTTCGTTCGGTCTACGTCATCGGCCCGGACAAGAAAGTAAAGCTAATGATCACCTACCCGGCCAGCACCGGTCGGAACTTTGATGAAATCCTTCGAGTGATCGACTCGCTGCAGCTCACCGCGAACTACAGCGTAGCGACGCCGGTCAACTGGAAGGACGGCGACGACGTCATCATCGTTCCCGCAGTGAGCGACGAGGACGCGAAGAAGAAGTTTCCAGGCGGATGGAAGACGCTAAAACCCTATTTGCGAGTCGTGCCGCAGCCGAATAAGGAGAAGGCGGCCAAAAGCAGCTAGGACAAACTCATCGCCGCACAGCAACAGCGGCCAGTGAAGCAGGTGGCCGGCCCCGATAGAACAAGGCCCGAAGCAGCAAGCGCGAACCGCCTAATGCTTCGGGCTTTTATTCTCTGTAAGAATGCTCTTGAATCAGTCTCCGCTCTCGACGGCTTCCTTGAGCTTCCGCTTCGCAAGCTGTTGGCGCACTCCCTGCGTGTAGAGTTTCATGAATTCGAGGATCGAAAGGGTCTGAGGCGCTCCTTCGTAATAAAACGTACACGCGTTCCCAACCTCTCGCTGTAACAGCTTCAAATCCATCGGATCCATCGGGAACTTCAAGCATGCTTGCGGCGCGTGAGGCGTCGTGTAAATCGAGCAATGAGTATTAAAAGGCCCTTCGTCAATAAAGAAGGGACACTGGAACTGAATTTTGCAGCAAAGCCCGCAGCGATTGCACTCACCGCGTTGATACGCCTTATACCGAAACACCAGATTGTCGGGCAGCAGATTAGCCATCAG
>DATMCM010000256.1:0-2527 GCA_035558335.1 Blastocatellia bacterium
TTTCAAAAAGATCGGGAGATCGAGGTGAAAGGCGCCAGCAAGAAGAAATCGATGGCGAAGACAAAGACAAGGCTCTGGGCGGCAGCGCGCCTCATATCATCCCTTCAACCGTTCAGCCGTGGGCGTGAAGGATGAGCACCAGTATGGAACGCATGTCGTCCGGCTTCGAAGCGACCGCAAGCGACTGGATCCATCTGGTTGGCATCTGCATCGAAATTTTCGGCGTCTTCATTATCGTCGCTGGCATCATATGGTCCACATATCTTTTTTTGCGTCGGCGCGTGGAGGCCCTGCACTACGATCAGTACAAAATACGCATTGGCCGATCGTTACTCCTTGGCCTCGAAGTACTGGTTGCCGCTGATATCGTAAAGACTATAGCGATTGAGCTTACGTTTACGAGCCTAGGGCTTCTAGCTGGACTGGTTTTGGTACGCACCTTTCTGAGTTGGACTCTGGTGCTCGAAATTGAGGGGCGCTGGCCTTGGGGGCGAGAACTCTTGCCAGTGAGCGTTGTGCACGAAGCTGGCAAGACAACGTCATAAAGCCGCTATAACTAATCAACCTGAGGTAGGCCGCGTTGTTTGGCTCGCCCATATCGCAGTTCGGTCAAAAGGCGACATCGCTGGGCGTCACGGCCATGTCCAGTCCTTCGCCCAATAGCGGACATCTATCATTGCGTTCGCGAAGTCCGTTTCGTGCCAATAAGCGAACTCGATCACCTCGTCAGCATGGGCGAGCGGCCATGCGCGGCATGATCAAGTGCTATCTTCAGACTGATCAGGGACCTCATCGACCTTGTGGACTGCCACGTTGACCGACATTCCCAGGAAGTCTTTTGCCTCACCAAACCACGAGCCTTCCAACGGGATCGCCTGGCCCGGATGTCGAGCGACCGCTACGGGGATCAAGTCAAAGCCGGCGCTGATCTGGTTGGTCGGGTCGTAATCCATCCAACCGGCACCGGGGAGAAATACCTGCAGCCACGCATGAGTTGCGCCGGACCCGGTCGTGCCGACGGCGCCGCCATCGAGGGCGCCATCGTAAAGGTATCCGCTGACGAAACGAGACGCGAAGCCTAACCGGCGCAATGCCTCGATCATCAGCCAGGCATAGTCGCGGCAGGTGCCGGACTTGGTTCGCAGTGTTTCACCGGGGGACTGGGTTCCTTGCGCTTCCCTCCCACGGTAGGTGAAACTGTCGCGAAATGTGTGCAGGATCCGGTGCAGCACGTCGGTCGTTCGATCCTGGTCACCAGCGACGAAACTCTTGGTCCAGGCGGCCAGGCTGGAGTCGGGATCATCGGCATGAGGACGCAGATAGCCGGCGAGGTCGGTCCACTCGTCGGGAGTGTATTGCACCGGAACTTCCTCGGCCCGACTTTCCAGCGGAAAGGCTTCAACCCCTTTGATACCGAAATAGATCCCAAGAACCTTGAAGTTAAATGTCAGTTCGCTGGCGGGTTCGCTGAATTCCATGACCGTTACGGTGTTGGAGCGGGAATCGCTGATCCACTGTATCTTCGAAGGAGGACTGGTTCTTACGGACCAATTGAGGAGGCGCGCAGATGCACCACGCCTTGGCAAGAACATCGCTCGGTGCGTACTGAAGGTAACGGGCTTCGCATACTTGTACGTGGTGGTATGTCTTATCTCGCCAAGAACCGCCATGTGTTCCTCCGATTGTGATATGACTGCAGGTCCGTGCCGTTGAGGCGCTTTGATCAAATGGACGCGACGGATCAGGCAAGAACCTTGCCGAGCACCTCTGTGGATTCCTTCGATAATCCATCGATTGCCATGGCTTGCTCCAGGAGCGATTTCATCAGGGCCCGGCGGCTTGGCTCGAACCGCTTCCAACGCTCGAAATTGCGAGCCATGCGAGCCGCCACCTGGGGATTGATCGGATCGAGCGCCCTGATCTGCTCACCCATGAAGCTGTAGCCGGAGCCGTCCTTCTTATGAAAATTGACCTGATTTGCGCCGAAGCTGCCGAGGAGCGCATACACCTTGTTGGGATTCCTGAGCGTGAAGGCCGGGTGCGATGTGAGCTCCTTCACTCTGGCCAGCGTGCCGGGCAGACGCGACGCCGCCTCAACCCCTAGCCACTTGTCGACCACGAGCGGCTCGTTTCGCCACTTCGCATAAAACTCTTCGAGCGCTGGCTCGCGTTCCGGGCAATCGCAGTTGGCCAGTGCCGTCAAAGCTGCCAAAGCGTCCGTCATGTTGTCCGCGTGCTGCAGTTGCGCGACACAAAGGCGCCGAGATTCGGCCTCGTCCAATTCCATCAGGTAGGCGAGGGATAGATTCCTCAGGGCCCGCCGACCCGCCGATACGGCGTCCGGACTATAGCTTCCGACAATCGTGCAGGCGTCGTAGGTCTTTCGAAGAGCGGTCTTGAGCCGTAGCGCCAGGAAACGGCGCATGGCCAGGCGCACCTGATGAACAGCGTCCGGATCGATCACCGCAAGTTTTTCGGCAATGTCGACTTCGAGCGGCAGAGCCAGCGCTTCGGCCGCAAAGCCCGG
>DATMCM010000257.1:0-2034 GCA_035558335.1 Blastocatellia bacterium
TTCGAGTTGAAACCGAACTAATCTTGCGCCACCAAGACACGAAGACACCAAGCAGCACAAAAGAAACCACACAATGCGTTCAAGACTTAGTGCTGCTTGGTGCCTTTGAGCCTTAGTGGCGACTCACTCCTTCACGAATTCTTTACAGCGCAACTTGAAGTACTATCCTGATCTCCCGCTCCGACTGGATATCGCATACATCAAGACCGCCCACGCAATGATCCAGCAGACGACGCTCATCAGGATGTCCGAATCCCTTACCCGATCTTGTCCGAACGGCAGGCTGTAAAAACGACCCACACCGGAATAACGGGTGATGCCTATCCCTACTATAAAGTAGCTCACCAGCCCAAGGACTATCGAGCCGATCAGGATGGCGACAGGTCCAATTCGGTATCGGTACGCGATAACTGCGACGGCTATCAGAATCAAGATGACAACTATCAGGTACGGCATTCCAATGTCTTTCTCTCACACCGACCTTAACAGATCGGCTGGAAAGGCGGTTGTTAACACAAGCGTCCAGCATCGGGTTATGCAGGACGGTTCGGCAATCGCCCCTTATCAACGCCAGCCGCGCAGGTGGGCGACTTCCGTCCGTCGCCCCTCAGTTACCGGTTATCATTGCCGCTTTGGCCCCCCGCAGAATAGACTAGTGGTCGATCAAAGCGATTATTTAGCCTGTACGAGCGTCCCTCTTTGGACTCCCCTCCATATGATGCGCGCTCGTCCGTGGAAGTGGCGCCCGTACAGGCTGCGGATAAATGCGGGCGGGTGGTGATTTGAACATCGAGGACTGGCGAGACGAGATCGATCGGCTGGACGAGCAGTTGGTGAAACTGCTCAACGCCCGCTCGCAGTGCGCCATCGAACTCGGGCGAATAAAACGTGAGCTTGGATTGGCGATTTACTCTCCCGATCGTGAAAGGGAAGTCATCGCGCATGTCACCGGCATAAACCATGGGCCGCTTGATCGTGATGCTGTCCGGCGGTTGTTTGAGAGGATCATCGACGAATCGCGGCGCATCGAGCGCGTGACGGTTGAGAAGGAAGGGAAGGACAACAAGACCGGAGAACTAAAACGTAAGAAACGGGCGAAGACTTGATTTCACGGCGCGGTCTTGTTTGAGGCTGGGAACACTAAGGCGAAAGAACGCGGAGGCTACAAGCTGATATGGCGAACAAGGTTGAGGAGATCATATGGTCATCGTAATGGAGGAGTCTGCCTCCGAGGGGCAGATCTCCGGTGTGATAGACAAGCTGGTCAAATTGGGGTTTGACATACATCGCTCTACGGGAGTGAGGCACACCGTCCTTGGCGCTGTTGGCGACCGTACTATTGATTGGCGCGACATCGAGCTGCTGGATGGCGTAAAAGAAGTTCTGAGAATAACCTCGCCTTACAAGCTTGCAAGCAAGGCTTTCAAAGCTGAACCTACGCAGATCAAGATCGGTGACGTGACGATCGGCGGCAAAGAAGTGGTGATGATGGCGGGGCCCTGCACGGTCGAAAGCCGCGACCAGGTTATGGCCATCGCCGAAATCGTGGCGCGCAATGGAGCCAAGGTGCTGCGAGGCGGCGCTTTCAAACCGCGCACATCGCCATACTCCTTTCAAGGGCTTGGCGAAGAAGGTCTGAAGTTCTTGAGACAAGCAGCCGATCGCTACGATTTGTTGGTTGTGTCCGAGGTGATGGAGCCTTCGCAGATCCCGCTGTTTATTCGGTACGTCGACATACTGCAAATCGGCGCGCGCAATATGCAGAACTTCAACCTGCTTCGCGAAGTAGGACGGATCAACAAGCCGGTGCTGTTAAAGCGCGGGCCGGCGGCCACTATTGAAGAGACGTTGCTCGCGGCCGAGTACATAATGTCGGGCGGCAATCACGAAGTCATAATCTGCGAGCGGGGCATTCGTACGTTCGAGCCGTACTTGCGAAACACGTTCGACGTTTCTGCGATCCCGGTCTTCAAGAAGCTGTCTCATCTTCCGGTGGCCGGGGATCCGAGTCACGCAACCGGCCGGCGCGACAAA
>DATMCM010000258.1:0-7994 GCA_035558335.1 Blastocatellia bacterium
CCTTTACCAAGGATGGCAACCGGCTGGTCGGGCAGGTGGCGAAGCGCCAGTCGGTCACCAATCCCGAGAACACCATCTACTCGATCAAGCGCTTCATGGGGCGACGCTACGGCGAGGTCTCCGAAGAGATGAAGATGGTTCCCTATAAGGTGACGCAGGCGGGCAACGACGTTCGAATTCAGGCTGGAGGGAAAGAATGGTCTCCGCCCGAGATTTCGGCAATGATCCTCCAGAAGCTAAAACAAGCCGCGGAGGATTATCTCGGACAGAAGGTCACTCAAGCGGTGATCACGGTGCCGGCCTACTTTAACGACTCGCAGCGGCAGGCTACAAAGGATGCAGGAAAGATCGCTGGCCTGGAGGTGATGCGAATCGTCAATGAGCCAACCGCAGCCGCGCTGGCGTACGGACTCGACAAGAAAAAAGATGAAACGATAGCCGTCTTCGACTTTGGAGGCGGCACGTTTGACATCTCGATACTCGAAGTGGGCGAAGGGGTTGTTGAAGTCAAATCGACAAACGGCGACACACACCTCGGCGGCGACAACATCGATCAACGAATCATCGACTGGATCATCGAGGAGTTCAAGAAGGACCAGGGCATTGATCTGTCCAAGGACAAAATGGCGTTGCAGCGGCTTAAGGAGGCTTCAGAGAAGGCGAAGATCGAACTCTCTTCGACGATGGAAAGCGAGATCAATCTGCCGTTCATCACCGCCGATCAGTCGGGACCCAAGCACCTGGTAATGAAGCTGACCCGTGCCAAGTTTGAGCAATTGGTCGACGACATTCTTCAACGAACAATGGGGCCGTGCCGCGCCGCGCTTGAAGACGCCGGCCTGAAGGCGGACAAGATCGATGAGGTCGTTCTCGTCGGCGGTTCGACCCGCATCCCCAAAGTCCAGCAGATGGTGAAGGAGTTTTTCGGCCGCGAGCCTCACAAGGGCGTCAACCCCGACGAGGTTGTTGCGGTCGGTGCTGCGATTCAAGCCGGAGTGCTCGGCGGCGAAGTCAAAGACTTGCTGCTGCTCGATGTGACGCCGCTGAGCCTTGGAATCGAGACGCTTGGCGGAGTGTTCACCAAACTCATCGAGCGTAACACTACCATCCCTACTCGCAAGTCTGAGATTTTCTCGACTGCTTCCGACAGTCAGACTTCGGTTGAGGTTCATGTTCTACAGGGCGAGCGCTCGATTGCCGGTCAGAACCGCACGTTGGGCAAGTTCCACCTGGTGGGAATACCGCCCGCGCCTCGAGGCATGCCTCAAATAGAAGTCACGTTTGACATAGACGCGAACGGAATCGTAAACGTCTCGGCCAAGGACCTCGGCACCGGCCGCGAACAAAAGATAACCATCAGCGCTTCATCCGGACTCGCGAAGGAAGAGATCGACAAGATGATGCGCGACGCGGAGGCCCACGCCGAGGAAGACAAACTTGCTCGCGAGCGAATCGAAGCTCGCAACAAGCTTGATGGGATGATCTACTCGACGGAGAAGACGCTGTCGGAGCATCGAGACAAGGTCGATTCGTCCACCGCGACAGAGATCGAAGCGGCGGTGGCTGAAGCGAAGGGAAAACTGGACGCGACCGACGCTGCCGAGATCAACGCTGCGTATGACAAGTTGGTTAAGTCTTCGCATAAGCTCGCCGAGATCATGTATCAGCAAGCCTCGCAGGCTGGGGGTCAGTCCGGTGGCGACGCCGGTGCGGCGGGTGCTTCGGGAGCAGCCGCAGGCGGCGGGGCAAGTGGCGGTGACGAAGTGATTGACGCCGACTTCGTTGATGTAGACGACAAGAAGTAAGAAAGCAGTGGTCAGCCTTCAGTGGTCAGCACCTAACGTTGACCACTGACTGACCACTGGCAATTGTTTCTTATGCCTGAGACGGATTACTACAAAGCGCTGGGCGTGGCTCGTGACGCGAAGCCCGAAGACATACGCAAGGCTTATCGCCGACTCGCGCGCAGGCATCACCCCGACGTCAATCCCGGAAACGCCGAATCCGAAGAGCGGTTCAAACAGATCTCTGAAGCGTTCGAGGTCCTGTCCGATCCCGAAAAGCGCGCCGTCTACGACCGCTTCGGATACTACTCGGACCGAGCGGCTCAATCAGCCCAAGGTCCTGTGTTCGATTTCGCGAACTTCGGCTCTGGAAACTTCCGTGAAATCTTCTCGGAGATCTTCAGCAACCTCCGAGCCTCGGCAACTGACGGGCTTAAGCAGCCGGCGCGTGGGGCGAACATCGAATACTCCCTGTCAATAACGTTCGAAGAGGCGATGCTTGGAGTCACCCGGAACGTCGAAGTCGATCGAAGCGAGAAGTGCTCGCAGTGCGACGGTCGAGGCGAGACCAGCGAACGCACCGCGAAGTGCCCTGTATGTCAGGGCACGGGTCAGCAAAAAGGATTCTTGTCCGGGGCTTCCCGGTGCGCCCGATGCGATGGTTCCGGGCAAGTACCTGGAGCTTGCACGGCTTGTAGGGGAAGAGGCGTCCTCCCAAAGCGCGAGACTGTTTCGGTTCGGATTCCTGCGGGCGTTGACACGGGTTCTCGCGTTCGACTTTCCACAAAGGGACACGCTGGAACGTTCGGCGGCCAGGCTGGCGACTTGTTTGTTATCACCAACGTCGGCGACCACGCCTACTTCAACCGGCAAGGCGATAATATTTACTGCACGGTGCCGATAACCGTGCCGGAAGCCGCGCTTGGAGCGAAGATCGAGGTTCCGACAGTAGACGGCAAAGCGCTGCTGAAGATTCCCGCCGGCACTCAATCCGGTCAGAAGTTTCGGCTACGAGAGCGGGGCGCGCCGAGCTTGCGAGGCGGCGGACTTCGCGGCGATCAATTCGTAGAAGTGAAGATTGCTCTCCCGAAGGTGATAAGCGAAGAGACTAAGGATTTGCTTCAGCAGTATGCTCGGCACAACCCGGAGAATCCTCGCGCGGGGATGGGGCTCGAGTAACGGGCAGTGAGGAAGCCGATGACTACCGCTTTTACGTGGCTCGTGGTTTTGATAGCGATCGCTCTGGCATTCTGGGCGATAGTGCGCGATAACGATCGCCGGCGACATCGAACCGCTGCGGATTGGGAACGTGATTTCCCCGCGGGCCAAGGCAAGTTGACCCAGTTCCTTCAAGCAGGCGCTCTCGGGCTGGAAGCGATCCTCATGGATGAGAAGCGCGAGGCGATCGCCTACAAGAAAGACGAAGAACAGGGAATGACAAAGACCGGAACCAAAGGGGACGACCGCGACCGCACAACGGTGGAAAACCATGGCCAGAGGTAAGGCGACAAAGAAGTACACGATCAGCGTGGTGGCCGAACAGTACGGCATTCACCCGCAGACTCTGCGCATGTACGAGCGGGAGGGGCTGATCCGCCCATCGCGCTCGGCTAAGGGCACTCGCTATTACACGGAGGAAGATGTCGAGCAGCTCGAGTTCATCCTGAACCTGACTCGCGACCTCGGAGTGAATCTGGCCGGCGTCGAGATCATCTTGAACATGCGAGACAAGATGAACCAGATGCAGCGCGAGTTCGAAAACTTCCTTCAATACATTCGCGAGAACATCGCTCAGGAGATGTTCACCGCCGATGATCGCTCGAAGAGCGCGCTTGTCCCTCGCCGTCGAATCGAGCTTGTAGTCAAACACGGTCGTGTTGATTGATCCGCCGAGCAAACCACTCGGCCAGGAATGCCGTGAAGTAATTCGGCTGAACACTTAATCCTCTCCCTAAGCCAGCCAAGGCCAGTCCGGCGGGCTTCGCATTGTCCTCAAGTAGATTTCGTCGTATAGTACCGACCGGCGTTGTGGGTTAACTCCAGGTAAAAGCGCGGAGGTACCCTCACAATGCTTCAACGACCGCCCTTTAGCAGTCTGCTCGCATTCTTTGTTGTAATACTGATTCTGTTTGATTCATCGGCATTGTCTCTTGCAGACGACCTCGACAACACCAGGTTCGAAGGCGTCATCCAGGACAGCGCCGGTGCTGTAATCTCCGGCGCAATCGTCGTTGCCCTTCACACAGCAACCGGCGTCGAGCGCTCTACTGTTACCGGCGCGGATGGCAGATACCGGATCTTGGTCAACGCGGTCGGCGACTATCAACTCATAGCAAGCGCACCCGGGTTTAAAGATGAGCAGAGCAACCAATCGGAAGTCACCAGCGGCCGAACTATAACGGCCGACTTCACTTTGTCGCCCGTTGGCGTCGCCGAGCAACTTTCCGTCGTCAGTTCGTCCGCTCCTGTGATCGATACCACGCGGACTGTGGCCGGGGACACTTTGATTCGGAGCGAGCTCGAAGGGCTTCCGATTCTGGACCGCGACCCGCTCCAGTTGGTTTTTCTTCTGGGCGGAGTCGCGGAAGCACCGCTTGCTACATCTCAGCTCGCGGATGAGGGGCGCGGGGTTTTCTTGCGAGGCACTCCCGAGGAAGCGGGATCCTTCTCGCTGACCGGCGCACCCGCGACTTCAAACAACATTACGGTCGACGGTCTGGATAACAACGACGACAGGAGTGCCCGCGAGCGGATTACGTTGAATCCCGAATCAGTGGCCGAACTGCAAATCATAACAAACCAGTACGCGGCGGAGTATGGCCGCGCGTCTGGTGGAAGAATAAACATCAGAACTCGCAGCGGGGCTAACAGCTACAACGGCGAGGGCTATTTCTTTTTCGGGGACGAGTCGCTCAACGCAAATACCTTCTTTCGGAACGCGCGAGGACTGGAAAGAATTCCTCAACAACAGCGGCGCGAGGGTAGCGTAGTCTCCGGTCCTATCCGCAAACAGAAGGAGTTTTTCTTCATCAGCTACGAGCGGTTGGACGTTCCCGACTCTGTTGAAGTGAACGCGCTTGTGCCGGTTGAAGCCAATCCGCTCTTTCCGCTACCGCGCCCGAACGGTCCGATAACTCCGGGAGACAAGGTCGCCTTCTTTTCAGACGAACTTTCAACACCCGAGACAAGAAACCTGGTCAATGGCCGAGTGGACCTGAACTTCAACGAGTCGCGCAACGGAAGCGCGAGATTCGACTTGCTCCGTGGCGCAAACAAGCGCGGCTTCCCCGGCGTCACCCGTCTGGCGGAAACAATCCTGATCCAGGGCCGCGACTCTGACTCGATCAGCTATACCGACAACTGGATTCTCTCAAACAGTGTCGTCAATCAAGGCCGGTTTCAATACTCGCGTCTTCTGCCCCGCAACAAGGCAAGCGCGGATTCGATCAGCGTCGTCATAAAAGAACCGAGGCTCACAGCGGGATCGTTTGCCGGAAGCGATGCCTCGCCGGCTTTCAATAGAGAGGAGAGACGAACACAGATTCAAGACAATCTGTCGCTCGTTCGCGGCAATCACGTCTTGAAGTTCGGAGGCGACATTCAGTTTATTCGCTCGAGGTTCGATGACCTGTTTGCCGCGGGCGGTGAGTTCACGTTTGATACCGTCGACGAGTTTCTCACAAACAAGCCAAGCCGGTTTGTGCAGCGCTTCGATACCACCAGCCGACTTGCCAACGACGTCATCGGCCTGTTCGGCCAGGACGAGTGGAAGCTTCGGCCAAACCTGACGATCTCGTTCGGAGTGCGCTGGGATAATGAAACGATACTCGATGACCGGGCGAACTTCAGTCCTCGTGTGGCGATTGCATGGGATCCTGGCGGCGGCAAACTGTTTCGTAGCTTTGGGCGGTCGTCTGAGCCTGGAAAGACAGTAGTGCGCGCGGGGTTCGGCGTCTTCTACAACCGCGCCCTGCTAAGGACGATTGATGATTTCTCGCTTGGAAGAACGACAACCATCATTGACTCCGACATAAGCGGCGCGGCGCTGTCAGCGATTCGTTTCCCGAAGCCAATCACCGATCAAATGCTGGTAACCCGGTTCGGCGTAGCGGAGACGAAGTTCCTTCGCCGGGTTGACGATGATCTCGAGATTCCCTACACGATTCAAGCCGGGCTGGGCATTGAGCGCCAGTTACGCAAACACCTTGTTGTTACCGCTGATTACATATTTACTCGCGGGGCTCACCTGTGGCGCGAAACCAACATCAACGCGCCGGTCCTGCCTCCGGGCTTCAGCAACTTGAGCGAGTACCTGACGAGTCGCGACTTCGACAACCGGACGGGCTCTGATGGCAAGCGGCCCGTTTCGGGATCGAATGCGGAGGTAGTCAGATTTGACATCGGGTCTAACACTTCAACTAGCAGCGGCGCAATCAAGATCGAGAACGGACTACGGGTTCTCACGCTTGGACTCAACGCCCCGCGATCATCAAACATCTCTGCGGCTTTGAGTGCAGTAAAGAGCCTGAGGCCGGATCCTTCGCTGAATGAGATCGAGCTACTAGAGTCGACCGGAAACTCGTTCTATCATGGCGGCATCTTCTCGGCGAAGTACGCGCTCGGAAGCCGTGCACACTTGCGCGCCGTCTACACGCTCTCGAAGTATGTTGACGAGGGAACCACAAACACCGCTTCGCCTCAAGAGCTGAACAACCGCCGCGCTGAGCGCGCCTTGTCTCTTCAAGATCAACGCCACCGATTCAGCTTCAGCGGCCAGTTTCAAGTTCCCCGTGTCGCATTGGAGATAGCATCGATAGTAGCGTTTGGCTCGTCGCGCCCGTTCAACATCGGCTCCGGTTTCGATCGAAACTTGAACGACATCGAGAACGACCGCCCTAATTTCCTGACCTCTTTAGACAGGCCGGAATGGCGCCGTCCCGGAAGCGGCCCGGCTACCGAGATCAAAAACCAGCTCGCATTGGCTCCGATCGGCTCCGCCGGCAACCTGCCCCGCAATTACGGTCTCGGACCAGGTACTCGAGCTATCGACTTGCGCGTCTCGCGCAGTTTCAAGATAGGTGAGCATGTGAAACTTCGTTCAGCGGTCGACGCGTTCAATGTTCTTAACAGCACGGTGTTCAGCTTTGGGTCAGAGTTCGTGGATCGTGATGACGCGGATTTCTTGTTACCGCGGCGGACGCAGAGGCCCCGATCAATTGTTCTAAGCTTGAAGTTCTATTTCTAGACTTTTTGCAGTCTCCGCGCCCACGTCAAGGCGGGAGCGGAAACAGGATGGAGGATGCCGGGAGTTACGTACGCCCTAGACGGGGACCTCGTGCTCCTCAAGATCTTTTTTCACGGCAGGCGTAGTAACCTGCGGCGGCTTTGGCGGTGCTTTCTTGGTCCAGCTTGGGCTTGCTGCCAGAATGCGTCTCGACTTCTCGACTCCGACCAATGCGCGTGAGCCGAGTGCACCCGTCAGGCTCATCGCCTCTGCGATCTCGAATAGTTTTAAGGCGCGTTTGGTATCGCCGGCCTGAAGCGCGGCTTCTCCTCCCTGAACTGCGGCCCGAGAGGTTAGCGGATCGTCCTGGTACGTGTCGACGAAGCGCTCGTACTCAACACCGGCTTCGCGATTCATTTCTGCCTCTCGCAAGTACTCGCAGATCGACAACCAATCCCGGGCGGAGATTCGGACCGCGATGTTGTTGTCCGGGAATGCGGAGAGTAGGTTGTCATAAGCGTAGAGCGCCGCCTCTTTATCGTTTTTGGAGAGGTGAATTCGGATCACCCGCCCGTACACCGCGTTTAGCTGGTCGAAATTATTTAGCGCCTGATACACCTGAATCAGTGCGAGTAATCCGTTGGTGTCATCGGGATTCTGTGCGAGATGTGCCCGCAGCTTGCGCTCGGCCATGGGGAGTTCGCCTCGGTCCAAAAAGCCGAGTGCTTGAGTCACAGCGGGCGCGGCCGAGAATGAGACCTTAGCTTCGATCTTGGGATTGATGTGAGTCTCCTCCGCTTTGATCGCCTTTAGCACAAGTGCAAAGGCCGCGCCATAGATGAACCCTGCGATGTGAACCGAATAGCCCACGTTTGAAACGGACCCGGCCTTCTTATCGAAATACCAGGATAGAACTTGAGCTATAAAGTACGACGCCAGGAAAACGTAGCCAGGCACCGTGACGATTAGCTTCTTGCGGGCGAACA
>DATMCM010000259.1:0-23823 GCA_035558335.1 Blastocatellia bacterium
GCAACAGAGCCAAAGCGAGTTGCACGAACTCAAACCACCGTACTCTAGAGGTAGCTCGATGCTGGCTGGCGAAATTCCCGAAGCCCTGACTTTCGACGACGTTTCCCTGGTTCCCGGTCGAAGCGGCGTCCTTCCACTCGAAGCTGAGACGACAACCCGCTTCTCTCGCAACATCCCGTTGAACATTCCCGTGTCCTCCGCGGCTATGGACACCGTCACTGAATCGCACCTTGCGATCGCAATCGCCCAACAGGGCGGAATCGGGGTCATACACAAGAATCTCCCGATCGATGCCCAGCGCGATGAAGCCGATAAGGTGAAGCGCAGCGAGTCGGGAATGATAGTCGATCCGGTCACGATGACGCCCGATCACCCGATCGCCGACGCTATGGAGATGATGGACCGCTATCACATCTCGGGCGTGCCCATAATCGAGGAGAGCGGGCGGCTGGTGGGTATCCTTACCAACCGCGATCTTAGGTTCGAAACCCGGATGGACCTTCCGATCAGCGAGGTGATGACCAAGGAGAACCTGATTACCGTCCCGGTCGGTACCACACTTCACGAAGCGAAGGCGATTCTTCAAAAACACCGAGTCGAGAAGCTTCTGGTGGTGGACGACAACTACCGGCTCAAGGGCTTAATCACGGTCAAAGACATTCAGAAGGCGATCAAGTATCCGCTCGCTGCGAAGGACAGCTTCGGCCGGCTGCGCGTCGCGGCGGCGGTCGGCGCCGCCGGAGATTTTCTCGAACGTGCCGAAGAGCTGGTCCGCGCGCGAGTCGACGCGCTGGTCGTCGACACGGCGCACGGTCACACCGAAAGCGTGATCGGCGCCGCAAAGAAACTCAAAAGCCGCTTCCCTGAAATCGACGTAGTCGCCGGCAACATCGCAACCGCAGAAGCGACTAAGGACTTGATCTCGGCAGGTGTGGACGCGGTGAAAGTCGGGATGGGTCCCGGCTCGATCTGCACGACTCGAGTCGTCAGCGGCGCAGGGATCCCGCAGATCACGGCGATACTCGACTGCGCTCGGGCGGCTCGAGGCTCGGACATTCCTGTCATCGCCGACGGCGGCATCAAGTACTCGGGCGACATCGCCAAGGCGATCGCGGCCGGCGCTGACTCGGTGATGATAGGCTCGCTGTTCGCGGGAACGGACGAGAGCCCAGGCGAAATCATCCTGTTTCAGGGCCGCTCGTTCAAGGCTTACCGCGGGATGGGTTCTATTTCAGCGATGAAGGAAGGAAGCCGCGACCGGTATGGTCAGGGGGGCGAATCGCAAATGTCCAAGCTCGTGCCAGAAGGCATCGAAGGTCGTGTGCCGCACAAGGGGCCGCTATCGTCGATGGTGCATCAACTGGTGGGCGGCTTGCGAGCCGGTATGGGCTACTGCGGGTGCCGAACGATAGCCGAGTTTCAGGAGCGCACGCGCTTTATTCGCATCAGCCCCGCAGGCTTGCGCGAGAGTCACGTCCACGACGTGATTATCACAAAGGAAGCTCCAAACTACCGGATTGAATAGACGTTCCGAGTTGCCTGGAGGAGCCTGTTGGAGAAAAGACTGTTTCGCATACTCATCTCTGCGTGACCTCAGCGTGCTTTGCGGCTCTGCGGTAAGCAGATTTGCGAATGCAATTCACCGCAGAGCCGCCGAGTACGCTGAGGTTAGGCAGAGAAGTCCATTAATCCGACTGACACCTAAAGGCTCCACTTCAAACTCTCACTCATCACTTCCTTATGCCTTTGGACGTTAAAAGAATTTGGGACGCTTGTGGGCGAGCCTTCGACCGCTTCAACTCAACCGATGACTCGTACTCGGAGATAATCGAACGGCCTGCGATCCGGGAGCTGGTCGGCGATGTAGCGGGCGCGCGAGTGCTCGATCTGGGCTGCGGGGCGGGACCTTACTCGCTTTGGTTCGCGGAGCGGGGCGCGCAAGTGAGCGGGCTGGATCTCTCCGAAACGATGGCGGCGCTTGCCCATCAGAAAGCACGCGAGCTCGGACTTAAACTCGATCTTCAAATGGCAGACATTCGCGAGCCGCTTCCATTCGCCGAAGCCGAGTTCGATCTAGTCTTTACTGCAACCGCGCTGCACTACGTCGACGATCTTCGGGGCTTGTTTAAGGAGATCGGCCGAGTAATGAAGCGAGACGGCCAACTCGTAGCAAGCGTGTTGCACCCGAACTCCACAGCCTACTTCCCGCTGGCGAGGGGCAAAGATCAGCGCGAGCCTCAATACTTCGGCGAGCCTACGCGCTCAATCGAAACTCCGTGGCTTGACTACGGCGAAGTGCCCGATGAGGGCCGGCGAATCGTCTGTCGCCATCACACTGCTGCCGAGTACTTCAACGCGATTTTCGCAGCCGGTTTGCGCGTAACGGATGTGCGAGAACCCGAGCCTCCAGCGGAGTACGCGTCGCAGAACGCCTCGCGATACGAAGAAGCGATGCGCGTCCCGGTTTATTTGATATTCAAAGCGAAACACCCGACGGTAGAGCCTCTGTAAAAACCTGAGCAACGGAAACCGCATTTTCCATTAGCCCAGGCGTGAACGCCTGGGCTAATGAAAACGAGTCGACGTGACTTCAGAGTCCAGACACGATCTCCTAACACCTGCCTAATGGGAATACGCCGTCAGCGTTTATCCACCTGCCCAACTTATCACCCATCAATAGTCCGAAGAATGCTGCACCGCTCGTTCGCTTGCCGGTGGAAGAACCTCGCTTCTACAATACTTCCGGCCAGCTCACGAAGGCACCGTAGTTGCGCTTCACCAGGCGCTAAGCGCGATGAAGACCACCACCATCATCTACAACCCGATGTCGGGACGGCCCGGCCGCCGCGCCGAAAACGTGCGTGCGATGCAGCGGTTGCTCGACGCCCGTGGCATACACTCCGAAGCGCAGGCTACCGCAGGACCCGGAGATGCTACCCATCTCGCGCGGGAAGCCGTTTCCTCTAATCTTGATTTGATCATCGCTTACGGCGGGGACGGAACGATCAACGAGGTCGTTCAAGGAATGGCCGGCAGCCACACCCCGCTTGCGATTTGGGCGGGCGGCACATCGAATGTCGTCGCCAAAGACCTGGGGCTCACTTTCAATACCGACCAGCTCGCGGAAGTGTTCGCCGTGGGAAAGATAAAGCGCGTCTCGCTCGGCTGCGCAACGAGTGGTTCAGGGTTCGGAGTTCAGGGGTTGGGGTCGGCGAATGCCGGTTCTGAGAAAGAGTCGCAGGATCTGATAAGTAGATTAGAAAGCGATCCGCCCGGAGCACCACAAACGCGAAACCCGGAACCTCGAACTCTTGAACGCTATTTTCTGATGATGGCCGGGATTGGTTTAGACGCCTCGATTGCGAGAGGCGCAAACACCAGGCTCAAACGCAAGACAGGCGAGTTCGCGTACTGGGTTTCCGGCATCAAACATCTGTTAGCGTGGAAGCCCGAGCTCTTTTCGCTCGAAGTCGATGGCCGAACCTTCGAGAGCGGGTTTGTGCTGATTGGCAACGGCAAGGGCTATGGGGGCGGTATGATGATGACCCCGAATGCAAGGCTCGAGGATGCCTGGTTCGAGGTCTATATCTTGCCGCCGCTCGCGAATAACTTTTCGTATCTGCGCGCCCTGGCTGCTTGCATGCGCGGCAAGCCGGAGATAGCCGGCGCGATGCTGGTTCAAGCCAGGCACGTCACGGCAAATTCCTCTCATCAGCCGTGGGTTGAGCTGGACGGCGAGCTCATCGGCCCGCTGCCAATGACGTTCGATGTCGTTCCGGACGCGCTTTCGTTAGTCGTGCCATAGTTGCCCGGACGGATTGGATTGAAGCGATAAACATCACTTCGTGCGAGGAAGTTTGGCGCGCGCTGGCGCGCCGGTTGAGGAGATCGAAAGATGGGTGCAGTAAAGATTCACCGTTTATCAATCACCTTGCTGATTTCATCAGTCGGCGTGGCCGCGTTAGCCATCACGCCACTCGGTGTGGTTGGCCAACAAGCGAGCACAACCGGCAAGCCTGCGGCTGCCGCTTCCTCCGAAAAAGTCTCGGAGTTCGAGCGCTTGAGAATCGAGGGCAACGAGGCGGTTTATAACCTCGAGTACAAATCGGCGCGAGAGATGTTCGCGAAAATGACCACCCTGGAACCGGAACATCCGGCGGGCTATGTCTACCTTGCGAACAATCTCTGGCTCGAGACTCTGAATGCGCATCGGCGGTTGTCGACCTCGGTCTATACCGGCGAGTCGTTTTACTCGCAAGGCGCAAATGACGACAAGGTTGACCCGAAGCGAGACGCCGAGTTCACGGGTTTGATCAAGCAGGCAATCGCCGCCGCCCGCGCGCGAATCACCAAGAACCCAAGGGACGTCGAAGCTATTTACTACCAGGCTTCGGCGTTGGGCCTGCGCGCAGCGTACACCACTTCGGTGAAGAGGAGCTTCAGGCGAGCGATTGGCGACGCAAACGACTCAGTTCAGATGCAGCGTCAAGTGATCAAGGTCGACCCCGAATACATCGATTCCTACCTCAGCATAGGCCTCTATGAATATGTGATCGACAGCCTGCCGATCGGATGGAAGGTGCTGGCTCGACTTGCCGGGCTGAAAGGCTCCAAGAAAAAAGGGATCGAGCACCTCGAGCTTGTTACTCAACGCGGCAAGTATGCGGCTGACGATGCGCGAGTCGTGTTGATCGGCTTGTACAGCAAGCAGAATCAACCCGAGAAGGCCGTCGAGTTGATCACGCAGCTTGCGACCAAATACCCTCGCAACTATTTGTTTGGGGTCGAGCGCGCGGGCATGCTGTATAAACTTGGCAGGAAGGACGAGGCCGCCCGGGTCTTTGGCGAATTACTGAAAGACGCGTCTATAGCGCAGTCGGCAACTGATCTCGTACGATTTCAATGGGGCGAGTCGCTAAGGGACAAGGGCGACTACGCGGCTGCTATCGAGCAGTACTCCGAAGTCAAGCGATGGAGCAAGTCCGACCCAGAACTGATTTCACTAGCTCATCTGCACACCGGCGAAGCGCTCGACGTTTTGGGCAAGCGCGAACAGGCGCTTGCAGAGTATCAGGTGGTTCTCAAGCGCGAGGACGTATTCGGCTCTCACAAGCTTGCTTCGCAGTACGTCAAGAAGGCCTACTCTCCGGCGAAAACATAACCAACACCTTCGAGTCGCTATTTAACCTGAGTCGCTTTTCACACAAGATTACTTCGTCGTATTACATTAGGTCCTCGACTCGGCAGCAGCCGCGCTTTACACCCCTGCGCGGCCGTCCCTATAATCCTCGCTCATATTATGACCTCCGATCACGAAACCGTTCTCATCCTCGACTTCGGCGGACAGTACACCCAACTCATCGCGAGGCGAATCCGAGAGCTGGGCGTGTACTCCGAGATAGTTCCGTTCAACACGCCAATCAATGAAATCCGCAACAAGAACCCCCGAGCGCTTATTCTGTCGGGCGGGCCGTCATCGGTCTATGAAGAAGGCGCGCCGCACCCTGATCGCAGGATCATCGAAATGGGCGTGCCGGTGCTCGGGATATGCTACGGCGTACAGTTGATGGCTCATTTCCTCGGCGGCGAGGTAAAGCCGTCCGACCGCCGCGAGTACGGTCACGCCGAGCTTGAAGCAACGCCGGACAGCTTGCTGCTCGCGGGGATTCCCTCGCCCCTGAAAGTGTGGATGAGTCACGGCGATTATGTGAGCCGCCCGCCCGCTGGTTTCAAAATCACCGCTTCGACCGAAGCAGCAATCGGCGCCGTCGAAGACCCCGACCGCAAGCTGTACGGCGTGCAGTTTCACCCCGAGGTCGCGCACACTCCTCAGGGCAAAGCGGTACTAAAGAACTTTCTGGTGAATGTGTGTCGCTTGCGCTGCGACTGGACGATGTCGTCCTTCATAGAAACGACGGTCGAAGCGATTCGCAACAAGGTAGGAGACGGACGCGCGGTCTGCGGCCTGTCCGGCGGAGTCGATTCGTCGGTTGCGGCGGCGCTGGTCGCAAGGGCGATAGGCAAACGCCAGACTTGCATCTTCGTGGACACCGGACTGCTTCGCAAACACGAGTTTGAAGAAGTGCTCGAAGCCTATCGCGAGATGGACCTGAACGTGGTCGGCGTAGCTGCGGGCGAGCGATTTCTGACTCAGCTTGCCGGGGTCAGCGATCCCGAACGCAAGCGCAAGATCATCGGAAACGAGTTCATCGAGATATTTCAGGAAGAAGCGCGGAAGCTTGGCGAAGTGGATTTCCTCGTTCAAGGCACGCTGTATCCCGACGTGATCGAATCGGTTTCGGTCAAAGGCCCGTCAGCCGTAATAAAATCCCATCACAACGTCGGGGGCTTGCCCGAGAAGATGCACTTGAAGCTGATCGAGCCCCTACGCGAGCTGTTCAAAGACGAAGTTCGTCGGGTTGGCCGCGAGCTTGGTTTGCCCGAGGAGATCATCGGACGCCAACCGTTCCCCGGACCCGGCCTGGCTGTCCGAATACTCGGGGAAGTGACACCCGATCGCGTGGTTTTGCTTCAAGCGGCGGATGCGATTGTCACGGAAGAGATCAGGCGTGCGGATCTCTACGACAAGGTATGGCAATCTTTCGCGGTCTTGTTGCCGGTGTCAACGGTGGGGGTGATGGGTGACAACCGGACTTACGACAATGCGATTGCGATCCGCGCCGTCGAGTCGCTTGACGGGATGACAGCCGATTGGTCGCGTCTGCCCTATGACGTGTTGCAGCGAATCTCGTCTCGGATAGTAAGCGAAGTTCGAGGAGTCAACCGCGTGGTGTATGACGTGAGCTCAAAGCCGCCTTCTACGATCGAGTGGGAGTGAGTGCAGTGGTTAGTGGTTAGTGCTTAGTGGTTAGTGGTCAGTGGTCAGTGGTCAGTTGCCAGTTTGCGGACAAGGAGTATCTTTGCAACTGGGTGACGATCAAGGACCTGAAACCGCGTCGCGAAGTCGTCGGGCTCAACGCCGTCGCGCAAGTCGGCTATCGCAAGCTCGCCAACTGTTATGCGCTCGGAAGAACCAAAAACGCGATAACGCGACGAACGCACCGCAGTCAGCTTGACGTCAATGTCATTCGAGCGCTCCGCTTCGGCTAAGCTCAATAATTTCATTCGGTGGGTCCGTAGTCTGTAGTCCGTAGTCCGCAGCCCGAAGTCCGTAGTCCGTAGTCCGCAGCCCGAAGTCCGCAGCCCGTAATCCGTGGTTCGCGACTTAGTCAGCCCATCTCATTAGTTCGCATCACAAGCTACGGACAACGGACTACTGACTACGGACTTCCTCATCAATTCAACAAGGCGCGGAATCTCGGTTATTTCTGACGTTACGAAGTCGGCGACTGTAGTCTCGTGTGCTTCCATCGGTGTGACTCCCGTGAATCGTATCGCACGAAAGCCCGACTGTTTCGCGCCGATGATATCCGTGCGTTCAAGATCGCCTATGTGCACGATAGCCTCCGGCTTAGCTCCAAGCGATCGAGCTGTGCGTTCAAAGACCTCTCGGTGAGGCTTTGCGCGTCCTGCTTCGTCCGAGAAGACCAGCGAGTCAAACATCTCGATCAAACCGTTGTCAGCCAGCACTCGTTTCAGCACTCGGCCCGGTGAGAAGCCGACGTCGGATATGATGCCGAGCCGATAGCGCCCGGACAAGTCGATTAGAACTTCACGCGCGCCCGAGACCAGGAGTGGCGGGTGCTCGAGTATAATTTCTTCGAAGCCAGCCGCAAGCTCGGCGCGTTCGACATCAGGCAGAGAGACTTCAAGCTGCGACAGGATGCTGGAGACTCGCTGGGCTGCGTGTGACGTGCGGTGCTGCTCCCGCCAGGTTATCTCGTGCGCCTCCCTCTCAATCAGACAGGCCGCGTCCAACTCAGAATGGCTGATCTCGCGGTAAGCGCCGACGGCTTCTGCAAGCAAGCTCCGCCGCCGCTGCTTATGAAATAGCGTCGTACCTGGCTGCTCGGTAAACAGCGTGTTCCAGAAGTCGAATGAGATTGCTTTGATCGACATTATTTGCTTTCTTGACCGTGTATCGGTTGAGAATAGACTTTCATTTTAATGAGTGAGCCGTCAAACGAACAACACCGGGAGCGAGAATGAGTACCGACGAAGACAACAACTTCAGGCGCGCGTTTGAAACGGCAGTCGCAGGCTACAGCCTTCAAGCGTTCAGCGAGCATCAAATCACGCAGTTGGTGAACCACTACTCGATGCTTCGCCGTTGGAACCGCCGTATGAATCTGACTCGAATCATTGAGCCGGAGGAAGCCGCGCGGCTTCACTACGCCGAGTCACTAAGCGGAGCGCGTTTCATCGGAGAAGCGGCTTCCCTGCTCGATATTGGCAGCGGCGCGGGCTTCCCTGCTGTTCCGCTTGCTGTTGCCAGACCCGACGTTCGCGTCGTAGCGCTCGAAGCGAATCAGAAGAAGTCTCTGTTTCTAAGAGAGGTGAAAGACGATTTGCACCTGGATAACTTTAGCGTCGCAAACGCGCGGCTTGAATCGTTCGACTGGTCGGGCTACGAACTGCTGACGAGCCGCGCGCTCGATCGAGCCGAAACGATCCTCCCCTCCGTCGTCGAACACTTGGCGGCGCGCCAGCGATTGATGCTCTTCTGCGCGCCTGAACTGGTAAGAGTGATTGAAGCATCTCTCGGCTCGCGAGTAGCGGTTGAAACTCACCCGCTCTCGCGATCCGATTCGCGGCTGATCGCGATCTTCAGTTGCGCGGTTGCCTGATCCACATCTTTTACCCTGCTGGAAACGAACTCACCGCCACTAAGTCACGAGGACACAAAGGAGCACAAAAGCCGACAAGTTATGCATTGACCGACATGGTGGACCTTCGTGTCTTTGTGCCTTCGTGGCGAACTCCCTTTCTCGGCAGCCTGCCCCCGAACTGCGACCTTCACGCGCGCCGTGCTATATTGAACCGCTATGACGGCAACACCAAAAGACGCAGCGGCGGTCATACTGTTAAAGAATCCCGCCGATCCTAAAATGTTTTGGGTTAAGCGAAGCACGAAGCTCGCTTTCATGGGCGGCTTTCACGCGTTTCCCGGCGGTCAACTCGACAAAGAGGACACAAACGTTCCCGTAGCTCATGCGGGAGACAGCGACGCGACGTTGATGAGAGCTTGCGCCGCGCGTGAGTTCTTTGAAGAGGCGGGCGTTCTGTTTGCGCTTGGAGTTGAACGAGTCGAACGGGAAAGAATCATCGCCAAGCGACACGCTCTTGAAGCCAAAGAAAAGAGTTTCAAACAGATTCTCGAAGAGGACGACTTGCAAGTCGACGGCTCGGCTCTTATCGACGCCGGCCGCTGGGTCACGCCGCCGTTTGCGCCTCGCCGCTTCGACACTTGGTTCTTTCTCGCCTGGCTGCCCAAAGGTCAAGAGGCGTCAGTTGAGACTGGAGAGCTTGAATCAGGCGAATGGATACGGCCCGCCGACGCGGTCGCTTTGTGGCAGCGCGGCGAAATCATTATGGCGCCGCCAACGCTGCACATCATCAGGACGCTGGCGGCAAACTCGGCTCGCGGCGACCAAATGGCTTCGGCGCTCGTCGCGGCGCCTGAAGCCAGACGGGGATCAGTCAGGCGTATCGAGTTTAGGCCAGGCATATTCCTCTTTCCGGTCAAGACGCCGACGCTTCCGCCCGCCACCCATACCAACTGCTACATTGTCGGCGGCAAAGAGTTGATCATCATCGATCCAGCTTCACCTTACGAGGACGAACAGCGAGAGCTCGACCAGTTCATCGACGAGTTGATTGCCGAGGGCCGGCGGGTGAGAGAGATCTTCTTGACTCATCACCACCCGGATCACACCGGCGGGACCGTTCACTTGAGCAAGCGGCTCGGCGTGCCGGTAGCTGCCCACCGTCTTACTGCGCAGCGAGTTCAGCATTCGGTCGAGGTGAGCAGGTTTGTTGAAGATGACGAGTTGATCGAGCTTGAGGGAAACCCCGGCTGGCGGCTCCGAGCGCTTCTCACTCCCGGTCATACGCGCGGACACCTTTGCTTCTACGAAGAGAACACCGGCGCGATCCTGACCGGCGACCTGGTAGTCGGCATCGGTACCGTAGTCATCGACCCGCCCGAGGGAAATATGCGTCAGTACTTCGATTCACTCGCGCGTCTGCTTTCGCTGCCGAAGCTTTCATCCCTTTTTCCGGCGCACGGGCCTGCGATCGGCTCGGCTCGCGAGAAACTCGAAGAGTACGTCACCCATCGGACGCTCCGGGAGAATAAGATCTTTGCCGCCGTCAAAGCGGGAGCGGCCTTGCCTCATGAGATCGTCGAAGCAGCCTACACTGATGTGCATCCTTCGATGTACGGATTGGCCGAGCGGTCGACAATCGCTCACCTGGAAAAGCTTGAAGAGGAAGGGCGCGTGCGCCGCGATTCTTCCGGATATCGCGCGAACTAACGGGCTGCAACCGCCGCTTCATCATCGAAGGCGTCTATCCGCGCAAATCCGTCCGATCAGTGTCATCAGTGGTCTACGTCGTGAGGTTATGATCAGTCGGGCGGTCAATCACCAGTCTCGGCGGCCGTTTCGGATAGCTTGAGCCGCCCTCGCATCCTCCGCCGCCAGTGCAGAATGGAATCTATCAGCACGATCGCCATGCAGGTCATCATTATCGCGGTCAGCGTTGTGTTCAAATAGCCGCGAAACGCTGTCTCCGGTTTCGCGGTCTCCTTCAAGAAGTTATCGAAGATCGACCGCCACCCGGCGGTGAGCGTCGTCGTCGCGACAAACGCAAGGGGCGTGATCGTCACCCACGCGTACTTTGCTTTGCCCGAGTTGATTATCACCGTCGTGCCGACGCACAAAGCTATCGCCGCCAGAAGCTGGTTCGCTATTCCGAACATAGGCCAGATCGTCGAGATCGATCCGGTTCGAATAAAGTACGCCCAGCCTGTGACTATCAACGCGGATGTGATGACCGCGCCCGGCAGCCAGTCGGGGCGTTCCAGGGGTTTGTGAAAGCGACCCAGGAACTCTCCCAGCATGAATCTTGCGACACGCGTGCCGGTGTCTATCGTGGTGAGGATAAACAGAGCTTCGAACATGATCGCGAAGTGATACCAGTACTTCATCAGGCCGCGCATCCCGGGAATCGAGTTGAAGATCTGCGCGATTCCAACCGCCAGCGTGACCGCGCCGCCCGTCCTGCCCCTCAAGTTCTTCTCGCCCGTTTCCTGGGTCAGCTCGTCAAGCTTTTGCTCGTGCAGATCGAATCCTTCGACGCTGTTGGTCTCGACGAACTGGACATAGTCGGTCCGCGCGCGATCGACGTTGATCGAAAAATAATCTCCCGGTAACAATGACGTTGCTGCTACCAACGCGACGACTCCGACCAGCCCTTCCATCAACATGCTGCCGTAGCCGATCATTCGCGCGTCGGATTCGCGATTGAGCATCTTGGGCGTCGTGCCTGAACTGATCAGGGAATGAAATCCGGAGATCGCGCCGCAAGCTATCGTGATGAACACGAACGGGAATAGCTTGCCGGGAATGATGGGTCCGCCGCCGGCAACAAAAGGCGTGGTGGCGGGCATGTGCAGATTCGGCGCGACGACAATCACACCGATGATCAATAACGCAACGGTGCCTATCTTCATGAACGAGCTGAGATAGTCGCGCGGACAAAGCAGCATCCAGACCGGCAACACCGATGCGATGAAGCCATAGCCAGCCATCATGAAAGTGATCGTAGACTCGGAGAAAGTAAAACTTGACGCGAGTGAGGACTCGGCTATACGCCCGCCGAGTATGACCGCGATAAACAGTCCGATGACCCCGAGTGTAGTCGCTTCCCCAATCTTCCCTTTGCGAAAGCGATACATGTACAAGCCCATGAACAACGCCAGCGGAATGGTGAAACCAACGGTGAAGGTGCCCCACGGGCTTTCGCCGAGCGCTTTGACGACCACGAGTCCCAGGCCTGCAAGCGCGATTACCACGATGAACAGGATCGCGATTCCAGTCACGAGTCCGGACAGCGGGCTGATCTCGGTGCGTGCGATTTCGGCCAGCGACTTTCCTTTCCTTCTCACCGATGAGGCGAGAATCACAAAGTCATGCACAGCGCCGCCGATCGTCACTCCTATCACCAGCCACAAGAGTCCCGGCAGGAATCCGAACTGAGCGGCCAGCACCGGTCCCACAAGCGGACCGGCTCCTGAGATCGCGGCGAAATGATGCCCGAACAACACCCACTTGTTTGTAGGATAGTAGTTCTGTCCGTCGTACAGAGTGTGCGCCGGCGTCTCGCGCGAGTCGTCCAACGCCAGGACCCTTGCCGCGAGAAACGCGCTGTAGTACCGATAGGCGATCGCCAGGACGCACAGAACGCCAATCATTATCGGAAGTGCGCTCATTCGATATCCAAGAGTCGCGACTGAAACGCCTCTAACACCTGTCTGAGTATTATTGGTTGGTGATGCTAGTCGATCGAGTGAGGAGTGTCAAACTCGGAGTCTGGGCTCGGAGTCTGGGCTCGGATTATTCACGGCCTTCGACGATTCCCTATGCTTTAAAAGAAGCCCGCTCACAACTCAAAGTGAGCGGGCTCCTTGCTTGAGCGATGTCGCTGCTTACTTGAACTTGAAGTTCGCTCGATGAATGGTATTGTCGTTCAACTTCAAAACGAGTTGTCGACAGGTGTTTGCCCAGGACTTCTCAGTCTTCCAGACGTAGGTGTACACATTGGTAGTCGGATCGAAAGACAGGCTGCTTGATCCGGCCGTTACGGTCTCCTCGATACCTTCAACTGGAGCCGTCGAGTCACAAGCGATTTGCTCCGACTTAGGATAACCAGACGCGAAGATGTTCAGGCCTTTGTTTCCACCCAGGCTGAACTTGACCGGCACGCTCACACCACCCTTCATCAGGTTTATCGTGGGGAGATTATCAACCGGCTGGAAGAACCCGGTGAAGTCGTAAATCACAAATACGGTCGCCTCGTCGGTTGCAGTAAGACCGCCGTTATCCGTGACTTGCACTGTGATGGTGTGCGTGCCGGGAGCGGTCAGTGCGGCAGCCGAGAAGGTCGCCGTCTGGCCTGACGTTTCAAAGCTGCCGTTATCGTCGAGGTCCCAGGCGTAGGTAAGCGTCCCGCCGTTCGGGTCGCTGCCCGTTGCGCTGACCAGAACAGACTGTCCCTCAATCACCGAGTACGGTCCGCCCGCATCCACCGTTGGTGGATCGTTAAGCGCAAGCCCCACGACTACTGGGTCGTGATCAGACGCGCGGAATGCGCCTGGATCATAGAACGTATTAATCTGATTAGCGGTCTTGAACTCGACATTGTAGTCGAGGACTACCGGCTCATCAGCGTTGATATGAAACTCGGTCGCGCCTGTCACTTGCGAAGACAGGCTTGGGCTTGCCAGTGCGTGATCAAGATAGCCTGACTGTCCGTCGAATTGGTATGAGTAGGCATCGGCTCCCACGAAGACATTGATCAGATCCGTGTAGCCTCCGTTCTTGATCGCGGTGATCGGGTCTTCCTTTGCATAGGAATTGTAATCGCCGATCAGCAAAAAGTCCGGATCGCCGCTACCGGTGGGATCTGTCGCAAGCCAGTTGACCAGCGCCGTGGCAGCCTTTTGGCGGGTCAAGTTACAGTTGCCCTGACCATCACCTGTATCAGGGTCACCTATGTCGGCGCAGCCCGAGCCCTTCGACTTCAAGTGATTGACCACTACTGTGAACTTCGCGCTCGTTGAAATCTGAGTAAACGTCTGGGCCAGCGCCGGACGATTTCTAGTGTCAATGAACAGCGGGTCTACCGAAGAATCGAGTACGGCGTGTGAGCCGACGGGCGTAACCGTTGCGGGCTTGTAAATGATCGCTACGCGAATCTCATCTGTCCCGACCACTCCGGTGTTGATGAAGGCATAGGTACCAGGCGCGGTCGCGGCATTCAGACCGGCTACAAGGTCTTCAATGGCGCTGTTGGGAGTTGCGTCATTTTCCATCTCACTCAATCCAGCAATATCAGGATTGATGGTGGTGATTACGTTGATGATTTTGGCTCTCTGGCGGTTGAACTCAAACAGTGTGTCTGCGCCTCGCGAAGTGGGGAATCCGCCGCCCAACCCATTACCGTTGAAATAATTCAAGACGTTGAGACCGGCGACTTTGAGTGTGCCGCCGACCGCGACGGGCGCAGCCGGTCGCGGGTTATCCGCGGTAAAGCTGATCGGACCCACCGGCTGTACTCGGTAAAGCCCAAACCTCTGGTCCAAGACTCCGCTCAGGCTGCTGACCTTGTAACCCACCCGCAGCGTATTGAGCGCGCTCAACCCTGGTGAAGGATAAAGAGTCGGGTCGATGTTTTGCTGGTTGTTGCCGTCATCCAGCACTATGCGTCTGCGGTCGTTGAGGTCTTGTTGCGCGATGGCAGCAGCGCCTGGAGTCGTGATGTTGGTCGGATTCAAACACCGGCCATCGACGGAAAGACCGACTTCGCCAAAGCGGCCAAGTGTGAAGTTGTCGGTAACGGTCAACTCTTGCGAGATAGTGATCAGCATTCCCTCGTAGCGTTCCCAATCGGTGAGGCTTGCGACTGGAAGCGTCACGGTTGTGGATGTAGGCATGCTGTTGCCGGAACTACAGATAGTGAGGGCAGAGACGTTTGTCAGTTCGGTCAAGGTAACGCCGGCGGCCCCAAACTCGGTGACCGAACCCTTCACGCGAACCTTATCGCCCACACTAACCGGGAAGCTGCTGTTGAAGACAAAGATCCCTTCTGACGTGGCCGGATCAGCATCGGCATCGGCATCTTCCTCCTGCACGAAGAAACCGCCGAACTGACTGGGAGTCGCCTGATAATCGCCGACGACAATGCCCTCGATTACAACATTCGTTTGTCCGTTGATCGGGCTGGCCGAACCGCTACCCTGTATGGCGTGAATAAGAGTAGCACCTGGGTCGCCGCAAACCAGTACAACCGGAGTGGCGAAGCTGAAAGTAGAGTCTGCCGCCATTTGGTCTGGCGGATCGTTGATATCCTGGTCAGTCACCTGGGTCGCGAGAATTGTCACGGTGACAGTCTCGTTATTCACAAAATCTGTGCCGGGATCGAGGATGAAGGACGTTGGCCCACCGCTAACAGCTGCAGTATGAGAGCCACTCGAGCTTCCGACGATTGTGAACCACGAGCCGCTCACGTTCACAGGCTCGCTGAAGTTGACTGTGATATTAGCGTTCAATGCGACGTTGGTAGCGCCGTCGATCGGAGAAGTGGTCGACACCATCGGCGCCACGTCTCCCACGCACGGATTCAAGGGAGAGCTCGTATTGCGTGGGTTTGGCGCAGCAGCAGGACCAAAATCGGATGTATTGTTATCTGTATCGATGCAGCCGCCCAGTTTCCGGAAGGCAGCGGTTGTATTCGACAGAGTAGGCGCGGCTCCCGCCCCCTCGAAGAAGTTCGCGTTGCCGTAGCCGACTAGGTCCACGATAGTGGCAAGCGCACCAGGTGTGCAGGGTTGACCAGCACTTCCATTGCAACCCAGCGGCGTGGTTGTGTTGACCAAGGCCACTTTCCCTGCGCCTGCTGCCATAGCAATGGGACTCGCATCGATAATGTCTGGGGTTGGAAGCGGTGATCCAGCAGCACCACCTGAAGCTTCCTGGATCAAAAAATACTGGCCGGGAGCCAGAGTCACGTTCGGTAACTCAGTGATCATCGTGCTGTTTGCTCCGAAATTCCCGGTCCCGGTTGCGCTTGCATACTGCACGGACCACCCGTTGAGCGCGACCGGGCTGGTTCCACGATTGAACAGTTCGATAAAGTCGTAAGTGAACTGTGCGCCGGTGTTGCCGCCGCCGCCGTACACCTGACTGATCACGACGCCGCTAGAGATGCCATGAACAATTGGGGGAGATGAAACCCAATATGTTGCAGAGAGAAATGCAAGTATCAAAAGCAGAACGGATACGTTCCGCCGAACACGGGAGGGGCCTGCTTTGGTTTTCATGATGAAAGACGGGGCTGCAGCCACAGGAAGGCGGCATAGACAAGAAGGCGACAGCCCACGATCTGCTCCTTTCTTGATGTCGTCAGATAAGTGTCTTGCTAGGACGGAATGCTCAAAGCCGAACGCGCATTGTATAGAAAGGTACTTATCAGAGCAAGGCGAGCGGGCCTGCACGGTCTTAAATCAGTCTGAATTTTGTATTTACTACTTCCTACTCAGATACGCGAACCCTCGTGCGCAATCTCGCAGTTCCATGCGAAGCGGTTTCACAAAACTCGCTGCTGAATAGTATCCCAGGATCAACTCCTGCGTGGCTGGCACTGAGGGCCGACCCTGCTTGCCATAGACACTTATGCAGACACCTCGATCGGCGTCGAGTGCCCGAGTCCGAATTGCGAGGTTTGCCGCGAAAGGGTAGTGTCGTATCCTTTAGGACATTACCGGTGAAGCCGAGACCACACCCCTACTCCGACGAAAAGCTCGGGGCGCTCCAGCGCCTCACCTTTGATTACTTCCTCAAGGAAACAAACCCGGAAAATGGCTTAGTGCCCGACAGCACTCGTCAAGGAGCCGCGTGCAGCATCACTGGTACCGGTTTTGCACTAGCCGCTTATCCCATAGGCGCGGAGCGTGGACTTATCACCCGCGAAGACGCAATTCGGCGAACCCTCACGACGCTGCGTTTCTTCTGGAATAGTGAGCAGGGTCGGGAACCGGACGCCACCGGATACAAGGGTTTCTACTACCACTTCCTCGACATGAAGACCGGCCGCCGCACGTGGAACTCCGAACTATCAACCATCGATTCGACCTTCCTGATCGCCGGCGTACTGACTGCCGCCGAGTACTTCGATCGCGACGCCGAGGATGAGCGGGAGATTCGCACATTAGCCGATGCGATCTATCACCGCGCCGACTGGCAATGGGCACAGAATAACGAAGCGACGGTCACGCATGGTTGGACGCCCGAGCGGGGGTTCATAAAGTATCGCTGGCAAGGCTATAGCGAAGCGCTGATCCTCTACATCCTCGGTCTCGCCTCGCCGACGCATCCGTTGCCCGAACAGAGCTACCGGGAATGGACCCGCACTTATGAGTGGAGACGCCTTTACGACCAGGAGTTCCTCTACGCAGGTCCGCTGTTCATCCATCAGCTCTCGCACATGTGGATCGACTTTCGCGGCATTCAAGACGAATATATGCGCAACAAAGCGATCGATTATTTCGAGAACAGCCGCCGCGCTACTTATATTCAGCAGCAGTACGCGATTCGCAATCCGCGAGGCTTTGCGGGCTACGGCGAATATCTTTGGGGCATCACCGCCAGCGATGGCCCAGGTCCAACAAGCAAGAAGATCGGACGCAAGTTGCGCCGATTCTTCGACTACGAAGCGCGCGGGGTTCCTGACGGCCCGGATGACGGCACGCTTGCTCCGTGGGCCGTGATCGCTTCTCTTCCCTTCGCTCCCGAGATTGTGTTGCCGTCGATCAGCTACTTCGACGATGCATATCCCGAGATGACCAGCAAGTACGGCTTCAAGTGCAGTTTCAATCCGACCTTTTCGACAACCGATAGCAAGGAATGGATCTCGAAGGGCTACTATGGTCTGGATCAGGGTCCGATAGTATTCATGATTGAGAACTATCGCTCCGGGTTTCTTTGGCGGCTGATGCGCCGATGCAAGTACATCGTTAGTGGCCTCACCCGGGCGGGGTTCTCCGGGGGCTGGATGCGAGATGTTGAGTAGAAACGCGTGACGATGAAGGTCCCGGCATCTAGCTGAATCTTGTTTCCCTGAGCGGTATGCTCCTCACGACCTTTGGATGCAAATGCGACGTAAGGCTATTCAAGTCGGCGGAATGGTTTTGACCTTCTCTTACGCCGCTTTCATTATTTGGATCTACGTTACCGAACCGCGGACGCTCAAGGAGGTCGCAACCAGCGCTGAAGTCGCCTCCGGGACGTATCAGATCGATCAGGAGAAGTTCAACGGTGCTCTCGCGCTTTTCAGACGCGAGCAGTTTCGAGCCGCACGCGACGAATGGCAGCGAGCTGATCCGCCCCAAGGCGATGCGCGGACGCAGTTTTACATCTCGTACGCCTTTTATCGCGAAGGCTGGGGCCGTGTTTATTACGACCAGGATTTGATCAAGCAAGGTTTGGAAGCCGTCAACCGCGCAATCGGTCTCTCGACTAACGGTTCATTGAACGTCGATGATCCGAGCCTGCAGCTGCACACCGCCGCCGAGCTCAAAGCCGAGCTGGAACAGGCTTCGGAGCGAAGCTGGGCTGATGTCAATCCGTTCAAGGTCTTGCGCACGCGGAAATAAGACATTGATGGACCGTGCGAGTAAGTAATTGACGAGCTCAAAGTAATTCGATGGAAAGCAATCACTCAAGAAATCGCGCCCTGGTGAGTTTCGTCGTGCTACCGATGTTGTTTTTGACGGTGGCGCTGCTGGGAGGTCTGCGGGTGAGCGCGGAGGACTACGCGTTCGTCTTCGTCCCACCCCCGCTTGTTACGCTACTGCTCGCGGTACTCCTGTCTTTGCTCTTTGTCCGTGGCCACCTAATCGAGTTGCCCGGCTGGGTGGCGAGTACCAATCCTCCGCTGACGAACCTCTCGCATGTGTGGATACTCCTAACCCTCTTTTTTGCATCCGCCCAGGCGTTCAACTCGGTACTGCCCGAACGCGGACTGCTCCACTGGCTGTTCTCGTTCTTTTTTCTGTGGACGCTCTGGAATAATCTGTTCTCATGGTTTGATGCGCGGAGACTATTGCGAAGCCTCGCGGTACTGTTCGGAACAGCGTTCGTGCTCAAGCATATCCTTCTGGCCGCTCTGTACAGTCAAGAACGGGGATGGTTGCAGCGAGTGGCCGGGGCGCTCTTGCAAGGAGTCTCGCTCGGCACGCTCGACACGCCGGCGTTTGCACCCGCTTCAGGCTATATCTCGTTCTTCACTCTTACGCTGTTCGTCGGCGGACTGCTTTTGCTTCCCTTCGCGCAAAGCGGAGAGGCTGATCAGGCAGCCCATCCCGGTGTCGAGAATTATGTGAAGCTACCCCCATCCGATCGCGTGATCGAGAGCGAAGCAATCTTGAAGGATTCCATTGACACTCAGGCCGGAGGGTCGCTTTAGAAGAGCTCGGCGACTTTGATGATGTTTCGTCGACTCACAACGGAGAAGGAGAGAGGAGATTATGACCGCGGAAGAGTTTCGGGAAGTGGCTCTCAGTTTGCCGGCGAGTCCTTCGTTCAATCCGAACCCAAAGTCTTCGCGCCTTTTAATGGCGCGTGGGGACGCGACGGGGCTACTAAGGTGCATCTGGAGACGGCAAAGAAGAGCTCTCTGCGCACCGCGCTTGTCTTCGCGTGGCGCAATAGAGCGCCGAAACGATTGGTGCAGGAGTTCGATGTCGAATAGCGAGGGTCAAATAATCTCGCCGCTGCATTCATCGAGACTGTCGCTAAAACTTTACGGACGGGGATGACTGGATAATGACGCTGCTCTTTGCCTTTCTCATTGGTTTTTTTGCGGGGTTGCGCTCGCTGACTGCTCCTGCGGCGACCGCGTGGGCTGCGCATCTGGGCTGGCTTAAGCTCGAGCGCCCGCTGGCTATCATTGGCTCGATTCCATCCGTGGTGATTCTTACGGTGCTTGCCGTTGGCGAGTTAGTAGCCGACAAGCTTCCGAAAACACCTTCCCGCACATCGCCCGTTGGACTGATAGCGCGGATAGTGACTGGCGGGTTAACGGGCGCTTGCGTAGGCGCCGGCGGACGCGGCGGAGTCCTTCTTTGCACGCTGCTCGGCGCCCTTGGCGGCGTCGTCGGTTGTTTCGCTGGCTACCAGGCGCGCACACGGCTCGTGAAGGCACTGGGCACGCCCGATTTCTACGTGGCAGTGGTTGAAGATCTGGTAGCGATCGCCGGCTGCCTCTGGGTTGTTTCGCAATTCTAGCAAAGGGGGAAGAACGCTGCTCAACTCCACCAGCACGGGTTGATGGAGTCACGTGGTCTCTTTTTCATCATCCTGTTCGAACTTACATCCGTGCCAATCTTTGCTGGCTAAAGCGTTCGTTCATGGACCCAAACGACCGAAACTATGAGGACCGCTTCGTCTGCGACAAAAAACACACCGGCCCATGCGAATGAGTGTAAGATATCGTTGACTCGGCTTCTCCCCTGACTCACCGCATTTTCTAAGGCTCTTCGAGGGCTTCGACACTAACGCCTCAACGCTGTGAAGTCAGGCTGCGTTCCCGAGCCTCGAGCTTATTTCAACAAAGGAGGCTTCCTGGAGGACACCCATCCTTTAGCACGCCAGGAAAACACAGGATGAAAAAGCTAACCACGACTCTACTGATTGTCGGCCTGCTCGCAGGCAGCGTTTACGGATACGGACCGGTCGGCCACCAACTGGTCGGAGCAATCGCAGACAAGCGTTTGGCAACAAACCCGACCATCAACGCCAAGGTGAACGCGCTCCTCGATGGCCTGACGCTGGAACGGGCGGCCACACTCGCCGACGAAATTAAGACCGATAACCCGGATGGATTCCGCATGCCTGGTAATCCAACGATCGAAGCGCAGCTTCGTGCCTTTGTGGCAGCAAACACCAGTCCCTCTCATCGCGACTTTCACTTTACGGATGTTCCCGTCTTTGGCGATGAGAAGTACGCCGATGGCGCGGTGGGACGGGAGCCGTTTGATATCGTCCACATGATTCCCTTCTGCATCCGCGTTCTTAAGGGCGAGGAGTCCGACACAAACGACCGCGCAATAACCAAAACCGTGGCCGTAATCCTCATCGCGCACTATTTGGGAGATATCCACCAACCGCTCCACGTAGGCGCCGAGTACTTCAATTCCCAACGGAAGCCGTTCGAACCCACTGAAACTGATCCTGGTTTTTCTGATCAGGGCGGAAACAAGCTCACACTATTTCTTCTGATCAATGCCAAGGGAGTTTCCGCTGGAAATCTCCACGGGTACTGGGATACCAAGTCAGTCACAACCGCTATTGGCAACAGCTCGTTTGCGCAGCTGGTTCAGAAACTTGCGAACAGCCGGCCCCCGGGGTTGAGGCTGAAAGGGGGGACTGAGACCTGGGCTGAACAGATGGCGGACGAAATCATGCCGGTCGCCCGCGAAGCCCATACGCGTCTCACCTTCACACAAATCAAGACAAAGCCCGGCGCCAAGTTTATCGTCAGCGGTCGCGCGACCGAAAAGAAGACAAGCGGGTTATCTTACAAAAGCTTCGCCGGGGTGACTGTTAATAACGAGATTCAGAAAGCAGGCTGGCGCCTGGCGCTGGTCCTTGAAGACGCGCTCAAGTAATTCGAATGTCATGGTTTTCGCGCGCGGCACCAAGAATCGGCAGAAGCGTGAGTCGGTGTTCGAATTTCGATTAGGACCTAAGCTTCACGTCAAACAAATCCGGGCGGTGGTAGTGGCCAGTCACGTCCAGGGTGAGGCTTTCTTCAGCGATGCGTGACAGATCCACTTCGGCGGTCAGGATGGTTTCTTCGTCGAAGACCGGACCGGCGAGCAGCGAGCCGTCAGGCGCGATTATCGCACTTCCGCCGTTGAGAACCAGCGCGTCGGGGTTTGCGAGTGACGCGATCGGCTCGAGCTCCGGCGGAAGTTCCCTCGATCTCATCACCGCACCGCAAGCTACAACGTAACAGCGGCCCTCGAACGCGTAGTGACGGCTTGCGACCAGATTCATCTCCTTGACTTGAGGCCACGCGGCAATGTGAATGTCTTCGCCGGAGACATGAAGCACGTGGCGAGCGAGCGGCATCCAATGCTCCCAACAGATCAACCCGCCAACTCGGCCGGCCTCGGTATCGACGGCCCTCAGGCTTGAGCCGTCGCCTTCGCCCCAGATCAACCTCTCGGTGTAGGTCGGCATGATCTTGCGATGGCGGTTGAGCAGCGAGCCGTCCGAGCCAAATGTTAGCATCGTGTTGTAAAGAGTTCCGCGCCCCGCGCCCTGTGTCACTCGCTCGTGCGCGCTGATATTAAGCACGACCTGATTCTCTCGCGCCGCTGAACCCAAGACTTCGGTCACCGAGCTGGGAACGACGACGCTGTTTTGCATCAGACGCGCGAATACTTTCTTGGTCGGTTCGTGATCCCACAACCCTACGTCGCGGCAGCAGTCGAGCCACGCGGGATAGCCGGGCAGCCACGTCTCGGGAAAGACTACGAGCTTTGCACCGAGTCGAGCGGCTTCGGCGGTGAGCGAGACGGCTTTTTCAACTGAGCGCGCGAGGTCCAGATAGACCGGCGCTCCTTGAACTGCCGCGATTTTAATTTTCATAGGAATCATGTAGGGGAGGCCCTCCGTGGCCTCCCCTCTTTGAATATATACGCAACGGTCTGCTCCGTGATAGCGACGACCAACCCATTCTGAGGATTTAGTGAGGGGCGGCCGCAGAGGGCAGCCCGTACAACCTAGGCTATCCGACCATACAAACTAAGCTCGCTCGAGCGCAGCGAACTTTGCCACGAACTTTTTCTGGCCGTAACCCGGGAAGCTCACCGTAAGCTTCGCTTCGTCGCCCGCTCCCTCCACTCGAAGCACTACCCCGTGGCCGTACTTGGAGTGGCGAACTCGGGTACCGACACGAAACTCCGATTCGTTGGTCGATCCCCCGCCGCTGCTGTGTCCGTTGACCCGCCCGGCGCGATCAGCTTTCGCCGGCCCTCGTCCTTCACTCCCCGACTGCGCCCGCTGCTTGAAGAACTCGCCCACTCCGTCGACCGAGTTATACGTCTTGCCCGCATAGTTAGAAGTCTTCTTGACCGGCGTCGCCGGTTCGCCGCGCAACGCCGCGGCCGCCTGTCGATTGCGCAGCGTCTCGGGCCGCAACGCGAAGCCGAGCCACGACGGTCCGCGGGACATATCTTGCAGAAGCTCGAGCGGTACTTCATTCAAGAACCGCGAAGGTTCAGCCGGCTGCTCGTCTCCCCAGATGCGACGCTGCATCGCATGCGTGATGTACAGATGTCTCTGAGCGCGCGTGATCGCGACGTAACAAAGTCGTCGCTCCTCCTCGAGGTCGTCCGCGCTCTCGAATGCGCGCGAGTGTGGAAACAAACCCTCCTCAAGGCCAACGATAAACACCACCGGAAACTCCAGGCCCTTCGCCGAGTGCATCGTCAGCAGAGTGACTTGTGCGTCCTCTCGATACTGGTCGGTGTCCGACACCAACGCGGCGTAGTCAATAAAATCGCGCAACGATTCGCCTTTCTCTTCCGCTTCGACTGCGGCGCTGACTAGCTCTTCGATGTTCAGCAGCCGTCCTTCAGCCTCGACTGACTTCTCTTCTTGCAGCGCGCGGACGTAGCCGGTATCAATCGTCGCCGCCTTGATCACCTCCGAGGTGGGTTCGCCCGCGGCCACAAGCTCGCCAAGCGTGATGATGGTTTTTCTGAAGGCTTCCAACGCAGCGATCGTGCGGGGCTGGAGTTCGCGCCGCTCGACGGCAATCGCCAGTGCCTCCCAAAGCGACAACCCGAGATCGCGCTGATGTCGGGCAAGCGCGTCCAGCGTGGTCTTGCCTATCCCGCGCGGCGGCGTGTTGATCACTCGAGCCATCGCAACGTCGTCGTTCGGGTTCATCGCCAGCTTCAGGTAGGCGATGACGTCTTTTACTTCGGCGCGCTCGTAAAATGAAAAGCCGCCAACAATGTTGTAAGAGACGTTTCGTCTCCGAAGCGACTCTTCAAACAAACGTGACTGCGCGTTTGTGCGATACAGCACCGCGCAACGAGCTCCCGGGGATTGAGCCAGATGCTCCTGG
>DATMCM010000260.1:0-5100 GCA_035558335.1 Blastocatellia bacterium
CGGTTCAAGATGAGGTTCCAATCGTCAGGCCGTTGATCGAACACGACAAGGTTTCCGCCTTCTTTTGCATACTTCAACAAACAGGCGTTTTTCGAAATCAAATCCGGCCGAATGAAGTAGGCGCAGCTGTCGATTACTATCGTGTCAAAGCGCGCCAGACCGCCGCAACTCGCCGGCTGTTGTGAGGCCGTTCCGTGTTCGGTGATCGCGATATCATCGATCGCGATCTCAGTGCGGCTGACGCCGAGTTGATTGAGCGCGTCAGCAAGCCACGAACCCTGACTGCTGATATAGCCGACCTTCAAGTCTCTCACAACCTCGAAGCCGATCGGGCCGACCGCGATCTTTGCTACTCCAAGCGGCTCGGGTGGCGAAGGCTTCTCCCGCCGGAACTCGATCAACACGTCGGGTGCAAGCGGCGGCTTGAGAATCGGAAGCTTCAGCTTCAGCTTGATCGTTACCTCTTCATCTTCGCGGGCGAAGCTCAGATGTGCGGGTTCGTAGGCGTCATCCGTTAGCGCAAGCGGGACGACCCACAGCGCGCCCGTCAGCGCGCCTGGGGTTCGGTTGCGTACGAGCACCGGGACTTCGATTTCACGTGGCGTCGACCAGTCCTTCAAGATAATGAATGGAGTTGCCGAAATCTCAACGGCCGCCGCAGTGTCGTACCGCGCGAGCGCGGCGAGAGGAATGTTCACGTCGCCCAACCCGGCCTCCGCGAAAACTATTAGTCGATTGCCGTATGGCTCCCCGGGGAAAGTGCCGGGGAGCGACGAGCCCATCGGGTAGTACTGTTCATCGCTCAGGTGGCCGGCTCGCGGCAGGGTGAGCGTCGAGTCTTTGGGTACCTCGTATTCCATGTCCAGTGAAGTCATCGCGTTTAGGGCGATCCAGCTTGCTTCGGAATGCTTGTAGGCAGGCGCAGCCTCTGTGTTCGCTAGCGACTCGGGCATCCGAAGGATGACCGGCACCGCACGAGAACTACCATTGCGAAAGACCGCGTGCGCTGCAAGCTTCTGCCCTGGAACTACGATTCGATCGCTTATTGTGACTTCCAGGCTTAGACCCAGCAGCAGCGCAAGCGCCCGCTCGAGCGCGGCGGTGAATCGAATCACCCGGACAAATTCCGATCCGTATCGATCGCGCAACACTTCCTCTGAGCCTTCGGCTCTTTTTTCAATTAGCTTCTCGCGTAGCGCGTCAACAAGTTCGGCTGGTTTGGCAGTCGCTTCGAGGAGTGAGAGATCCCCGACGCGCGGCGGCGCGATCGATCGGTGAAGGTTTTCGGCAAGCGTAAAACCGGTGAGCAACGTACTGCCCGCGTCGAGTTTCGCTTCGGTGACCGCGGCAACCAGCTTGTAGTAACTCTTCTCGCGGTCTGGCGTCAGGCGATCGCGGTCCGCCTGGAGGGATGAATTTCTTCGACGCGCCGCCAACCCGATCTCCGCGTAACTTTGGCCACGAGCGGTGTCTTGCGCGACGAGGTTTATCACGACGTCTGCGCGCGAGTCATCGGTTCTCTCGAAGAGACGGCGGACTTGCCACGGATCCAATCCAGCTTCGGCGCGCCGTTTTGGGTTGGCTGCTTCGTCGAGCGCTTCGCGAGTCAGACCTGCAAGCGCTTGCTGCTGCCCGTCGCCGGTCTTGGTGTTGTGATTCGTGATGATTACGTCGGGTCGCAACGATCGAATCGCCCGCACGAGCCTGGCTAAGGCCTCGTCGTGACCCCAAATACTCAGGGCTTCGTTGGCCGATCTCGAGTAGCCGAAATCGCGGAGATTCAGGAAGTACACATCTGCGCCGAGGACGCGGGCCGATTCGAGAGCCTCGCGAGTGCGAGTGAACCCCAGTTCCGGATCGCTGTCGCCGCAAGTCGAACGGTCCCCGGCCTCGCCCCGAGTGCCGAAGAGCATAACCGTTCGTGCTCCGAGCGCTTTTCGACAAAGAGCCAGCGTACCATCGTCTGTGTCACCGGGACGCACGGCTATGCTCATGACGGTGAACGGAGTGTTCAAATCACGAAGGGCTTGATCGAGCGCGACGCTTCCGCGCTCTTCCGGAGGACCGGAGAGCGGGGTTCGATCTCGCTGGGCGGTCGAAGCCTTCGCCCGAACGGCCATGCTCGACGGCATCGAGCTGATCAGAAGCGCAAATGCCGCGAGACACGAACAGGCTCTCTGGATGTTCAACATAGTGCGAATCAGTTAAACGCTCGTACGAGCTAACCAGGATCATTTTATCATTCTCAGGCGCTATGCTAGCATTGCCCGCCACTTGTTTGAGCATCGATAAACCCGAGGTTGCTGCGCTTTTAGATCAATGACCGCTACTAAAAAGAAGAAATCCACAGATCCCAAGAGCGCAGCGCCTTCAACTACCGAGCGACAGACTCGGCTGCTGATAGCCCTGGTGTGCATCGCGCTATCCGCAATCGCCGTAGTGCCTTTCTTTTTCATGGGCCGTTCGGACGGGAATCAAGGTCTGATCCTGCGAATGCCGACGACTCACGACATGTTCCTTCATTATGACCAGATGAGATCGTTCCATAACGGGCTCGCGGCGGGAGAGATATACCCGAGGTGGGAAGAGGACACCAACCGAGGATTCGGCGCGGCGACGACGATCTACTATCCGCCAGCCATCTACTACATTACCTCGGCTATGTATGCGCTGACGCGAGACTGGCTGCGAGCGCTACTGAATGCCCATCTGCTGATTATGATAGCGTCGGCGGGCGCGATGTACCTTTACGCTCGAGAAGTGATGGGCCGAAGAGCATCGATTGTCGCAATGTCGGCTTACGTCTTCCTGCCGTACCACATTGCCGATCAGTATGAGCGAGGAGCGCTCGCGGAGTTGCTCGGGTTCATATGGATGCCATTGACTTTGTTGTTTGCCGAGCGGCTGATGCAACAAGGCCGCGAGAGAAAGCTTACCGGCAAGCTCACATCGGCCGCCTGGCTGGCTTTTAGCTACGGCGGATTTCTCTGGTCGCATCCGCCGACCGCTTTTCAGTTTACGATGGGCTTTGGGGTATATGTTGCGGTCAGGGCTGCAATAACGCGGCAATGGAAGGGACTGATCTGGGTCGGATCTGGAATGGCACTGGGTCTCGCGTTGGCTGCTGCTTACATACTGCCGGCATTCCTCGAGCAGGATCTTATTCATCGCGAGTTTGTCGCCGAGGTCTGGCCGTATCACAAGACGTACGTTTTCGTTCACGACTTGTACGGCTCGGACTTGCACCGCGGGTTTTTCCACGCCGTCGACGGCATGTGGGTTTTCGGGACTGTTGGGATCTTCTTGTGCGCCTTGCTGCTCAAGTTCAAACTGCCGGCCTCGCTTCTCGGCAGCGAGCTGAGACTGAGAGGGACCCTGTGGATCGTGCTTGGCAGCTGTGCGAGCTTTATGATGCTGAAGCTGTCGCAGCCACTCGGTATGCTCATTCCCAAGATCGACATAGGCGTGTTCACCTGGAGAATGTTATCGATCACGACGCTGGTGATGTCGTTGTTGGCCGGCACCTGCGCGCAAGCCGCGATTAATGCGGGGAAGAAGAATCTACGCAGTGAGCGCGTTATCTTTCGTTCGCTTGCGCTCGTGGTGCTGATCGGCGGCTTCCTGTTCAGCGCGGGTGTGGCCGCAGGCCAGACCTCGGCTCCGGTGTTTGTGCCCGAGGCTGAGCACTTCAATTCGGCCACGCTTCCACGAACGGCCCCTGCCGATCCGGCGGAGCTTCCCGATGATGTACCGCAAGCGGAGCTGTCAAGCGATAATGGAACGGTGACGGTCGAACGATGGGATCCTGAGCATCGAAGAATTCAAGTCGACCTTCAGGCTGAAGACCAACTCCTTGTGCGCACCTTCAACTTCCCCGGCTGGACCGCATCTGTTGATGGAAGGCCGGCCGAGATCATCACCGATGAGGAACTGGGAGACATGGCGATTGACATGCAACCCGGGAAGCACGAGGTCACTATAGATTTTCTCGATACGCCGGTCAGGCGCAACGGCAAGCGGATCACGTTGTTTTCGTTTGGCTTGTTGCTTGTTCTTTGGTGCGCCCCGCTCGCCAGCCGAAGATCAGCGGCCTCGCCATAAATCTAAGCAAAAAGCCGCAGTTTGCCTCATTACAGACCGCCGTCGCCAACCTTGACACCGGAGTAACGCTGTTCAACAATGCGGTGGTCGACGAGGACACCAATCGAAACGAGGAAGATAAAAATGCCCCGTAGCTCAGCTGAGGTTAGCGCATTGGAAGACTTGAGGGAGTCAGGCAACTACGCCCGGATTGCGGACTTGCTCACCGACGACTGGCGTCGGGGGCTTGAATTCGAGGAATCAACGGTCCGCAAACGAATGCTGGCGGCTGAGCTTGCGGGACGCAGCGGTCAGCTTGATGAAATGGAAGCGGCGCTGGCGCCGTACCTGGAACACGCCGATCACGTGCCGTTTGGCCTTTCCGCTCGAGTGATATTGACCTGTGCTCTCTACCACTATCGCCGAAACGAGCCAAGTGAAGCGCTGCACCTTGCTTCGATGGCAAGGACGGTTGCCGCAGTTCGCGAGGATGAGACGATCCTCGGCGAAGCAGTGCAGCTTCAAGGACAGGCTTACTGGTCGCTCGAGCGCTGGAATGAAGCGGCATCGGCCTTCGAAGAGGCCATCAACATCTACGCCGGGCAGTCGCGCTCGTATCGGGTTGGCCTGGCTTACCTCTGTCTGGGCGCAGTGCTCAATCGAATCGGCAAGGTTGAAGTGGCGCGAACGACGCTCGAACGTTGCGTAAAGATAATGCTGAAGAGTCAAGATGACTACAGCCTCGCCGTTGCGCGCGTAAACATATCCCTTGCCTTGAACTCAATGGGCGAGCACGAAACGGCCATCAAGTATCTGGAGTTCGCCTATGACACGTTCGAGCAGATGAACCATGACCAGTACGCGTATCTGACCCTGAACAACATCGCGGCGACTCTGGTATCGCTGAGGGAGTATGACAGAGCGGAGAGTTACGTGGTTCGAGCGCTCGAGAAGGGAGTAAAGGCGCGAAGCACCCAGATCGCGTCAACCTACGAGATCAAGGCGCGAGTTCATCTTGCG
>DATMCM010000261.1:0-5227 GCA_035558335.1 Blastocatellia bacterium
CTTCGATGCTCTTTGTGATCCCGCGGCTTGGCTGGGGAGTAGCGCTGTTCGCGAGCTTCCTAACCGCAAGCCTGGCCTTCGCGTTTCGACAGGGACCGCTGCAAGCTCTAGCCACCCAGCTTGTTCCGGCCCGTGTGCAAGGCGCATTCGTCGCGGTTCGCAACACCGGCTCGCAAGTCGGAATAGCTGTTTCCGCGGCAGCCAGCGGTTATCTATATAACAAATTTGGCTACGCGGCGGTCGGGATATTCAGCGGCGTTGTAACCTTGGGCGCCGCAGTTTGCATATTCATTATGAAAGAGCCGGCTGCCGATCGATCAACGCATCGAGAGGCCGCCGAGCTTGAACCGGAAGAGGAAACATCGTGAGCGAAACGAATACCAGAGTAAACCACGATACCGAACTCAAGAGACCCCGACGCTGGCTGCGCATACTCAAGCGCACGGTTATAACGCTGCTGATCGTTGTGATCGTTCTGGTGTTCGGTGTGTTTCCGTACTGGTTCGCATCGGTCGTCACCGGAGCGGGTACTCGGCCCATGGATCGAAAGCTTACTTCAACGCCGGCCGACTTCGGCGCACCATTCAAGGACGTCGAGTTCCAAACATCGGATGGAGTGAAGATCAGCGGATGGCTGCTGCCGAGCCGCGACAAGCATACTACCATCATCTACTCTCACGGGCTCTTCCGCTCGCGGCGCGAGCTGCTCGAGCGAGCTTGTGAACTCTGGAAATTGGGGTATGGTGCGCTGCTTTACGACGCGCGCAGTCACGGTGAGAGCGGCAAGGCGCGAGTGAGCATGGGCTACTGGGAACGGCTCGATGCTGAAGCTGCAGTGAAGTTCCTGCGGGAAGAAGTTCATTCCGAGGACCGCATCGTGTTGTTCGGCATTTCGATGGGAGCGGCGGCGGCGCTGCTCGCCGCGGCTGAAACTCCTGAAGTCGCAGCGGTGATCTCGGACAGCTCGTTCCTGACCTTCAACGACACGGTTGATCACCACGTGCGATTGTTCCTGCACCTCCCCACGTTTCCGATGGCGAACGAGTTCAAGTACTTCCTCGAGCGCAAAGCAAAATTCGACGGCGCGAAGCTCGACGCTCTCGACGCGGTGAAGCGGATCGGCGATCGCCCGATCTTGTTCATTGCGGCGGCGCACGACCGACGAATGCCGGCCGAGATCGCGCAAACTCTCTACAATTCTTGCGCGAGCTCGAAGCGAGATCTGCTAGTGGTGGACGGCCCCGGTTCTGAAACACACGGTCACGCTTATCAGGCGAACCCGAGAGTGTACATCGAACGAGTGTCACAGTTTCTAGATCTCGCCCTGGGCAAATGAGAGCTGGATTGTTTAGAAGCCGTGTTCCTTTTCCGGCAGAGCGGTCGAAAACCAGGGCACTCAGATCCTATTCTCAGAGTTTACTGGGAACTTTCGGTTGAAACCTCTCTTCCTCGTGCAACGGGGCCGATCCGATTGCATCGCCGTCCTCCTTTATCTTTTACCCTGGCCTCTCTATGATTGGCGCTATGGAAGACGACCCGCTCTTTAGCCCCAGGCTCATTGACATGAAACCGCGCAAGAGTAGACGCGGATTGTACATCGCCGCCGCGGTGATAGCCGTTATTCTTCTGTTCGGTTCGAGGCTGCTTGAAATCTACATCGACGCGTTGTGGTTTTCATCAGTCGGCTACGCGGAGGTGTACTGGTATAAGTTCCGTCTTGGCGCGGTCCTGTTCGTTGTGTTCTTCGCTCTCAGCTTTTTGATCGTGCGCCTCGCGTTCGGCCTGCTTAGCAAGACTTTTCCCGAACTGACCGATCGGCCTCACCTCAGGGTCGCTTCGATCGAAGACATCAAAGAGGTCAACTTCCTGCCCTGGATATACCGCCCGGGCGTATGGGTACTTTCGGTCGCAGTCGCGCTGCTATCCGCCATCAGTATGAGTCAGGAGTGGCCGCAGTTCGCGCTCTACCTTCACGCGCAACAAGCCGGCGTTCGCGATCCGATCTTCGATAAAGACATCGGATTCTTTCTGTTCAAGCTTCCGGCAGCCGAGTTGGTTTCGGGCTGGTTCCAGACGCTCTCGGTAGTCTTATTCATCGCTGTTGCAGGTGCGGCGGGCTATGTCTGGTATCTGGAGCGAGTGCGTGGCGAGGGTTCTTCATTCACCAGGCGGCGATCGACGATGGCGGTCAGCGCGGCCGGGATACTCCTGGCACTCTCGCTTGCATTGAGCACTTACATCGATCGCTTCGACTTGTTGCACGGCCAGCACGAATTGTTCACCGGGATCGACTATACCGATGCGAATGTGCGGTTGATAGCGTTGAACCTGCTGGTCGGTCTGTTGCTGCTGAGCGTCGTCGTGCTCGCATTGAACGTCTTCTTTCTTAAGCAGCCGCGAGTGATTTTCTGGCTTGCAGGTTCGGTTATAGGTGTTTGGCTGCTCGGAATCGCGGTTGTTCCGCAGATCGTCTATTCGTTTTCGGTGAAGCCGAACGAGCTTGCCAAGGAAGCGCCATTCATCGACCACAACATTAAGATGACTCGAAAGGCATTCGCCATCGACCGATGGGAGGAACTTCAATTCGAACCCAAGCCGACTCTGACAATCGAAAAGCTCCAGGCTAATCGCGAGACGCTGGAGAACGTAAGGCTGTGGGACCGCCGCGCTCTCCAATCCATCCTGAGTCAGATTCAGGAGATTCGAAACTACTATGATTTCCGCACGCCCGACGTCGATCGCTATAGAATCAGCGGCAAGCTCAAACAGGTGATGCTCACCGCTCGCGAGCTTAATACCGAGCAACTCCCCGAGCAGTCAAGGAACTGGATCAACCAGCACGTTGTCTATACGCACGGCTACGGTGTGACGATGAACTCGGTCAATGAGTTCACCCCCGAAGGTCAGCCTCATCTGCTGCTGAAGAACATGCCCGTCGAGAGCGAGGTTCCAGAGCTGAGGGTGACCCGTCCCGAAATCTATTTCGGCGAAGAGACCAACTCGCACGTGTACGTCCGGACGAAACCCCAGGCAGCGACTCAGCCCGAGTTCAACTATCCCGCGCCCGACAACACCGACTCGTATACCACCTACGACGGCAAGGCCGGGATCGAGGTGGGCGGCTTGATGCGAAAGCTGGCCCTGAGCGTTTTTCTCGGAGATGGAACTAACCTGCTCTTTTCCGATTACATCAATCCGGACAGCCGGCTGCTTATGCGGCGCAATATTACCGGGCGCGTCCACGAGATCGCTCCGTTCCTGACGCTCGAAGATGACCCGTACATTGTGATAAGCAGCGACGGAAAGTTGTACTGGATGATCGACGCTTATACCGCCTCCGACCGCTATCCGTATTCGACGCAGTACCCGATAGGCACTAGTTCGGTCAACTATATGCGCAACTCGGTGAAGGTCGTTGTGGATGCTTACGAAGGCGATGTGAAGTTCTATGTCTTCGACGAACCCAGCGATCCGATCATCGAGGCTTATCGAGAGATCTTTCCTTCTCTCTTTCTTCCGGCGAGTGAGATGCCCGCCGATCTTCGCGAGCACGTACGGTATCCGAGTTTGTTGTTGAACCTTCAAGCTCGCGTTTACACGCTGTACCATATGCAGAACACGCAGACCTTTTACAATCACGAAGACGTTTGGTCGATCGCGGCTTCCGAAGCTTCGGTTCAGGGAGCAGCCGAAGCAACGCCGATGCAGCCTTATCACGTTTTGATGCAGTTGCCCGGCGTGGATCATTCGCCGCTCGAGTTCGCGAGCGTCCTGCCTTTCACTCCTTTCGGCCCGGGCCGCAGCAACATGATCGGCTGGCTTGCCGCTCGCAGCGATGGAGCGAATTACGGTCATACGCTGGTGTATAGTTTTCCGAAGAACGTAACGATCAACGGGCCGGCTCAGATCCGCGCGCGAGTCAATCAAGACCCGCGTCTTTCGCAACAGATGACGCTTTGGAACCAGCAAGGTTCAGAGTTGCTTCGCGGGAACCTGTTGGTGATACCGATAGCCGACTCGCTGATCTACGTGGAAGCATTTTATCTTCAGTCGTCGGGGTCGACATCGAAGTTGCCCGAACTGAGGCAAGTTGCGATCGCGACGCAAGACCGGCTTGCGGCAGGGAAGACTTTCGACGAGGCGCTCTCGATGTTGTTCCCGGGTTGGGAGTCAGGGCAAGCTTCGCAGCCGCCGCGACCTGGCGCACCCCCGGCAGAGACTCAAGCTCAAACCCAGACCGAACAACCCGCGACGCAACCGCCTTCCGCGGGAGCGGCGGGTTCTCCGGGGCCGCCGGCTGACGCGGAGAGCCAGCGTCTCTCGAGGCAAGCGCTGCAGTTGATCTCGGACTATGAGCGGTTGACCGCGGCTGGCAAACATCGCGAAGCAGGAGAGAAGCTCGATCAGCTTAAGCAGACGCTCGATCAGCTCAATCGCAAACGCAGCGACGGGTGATAGAGCTTCGAGCGCGAGTATTATTCAGCCGTCCGCCCTGGAAGCTGCCGCTGAACTCGCGCCGTCCTCGTACACCGCAACGCGGTTGCGGCCGTCAGTTTTTGCTTGATAGAGCGCGCGGTCGGCGGATTCGATGATCGCAAGCGGGCTCTGGCGGGACGCGCCGAACGAAGAAATACCCGCGCTGATGGTGACCCGCCCCATCATCTCACCCTGTTCCGAATGGTACTCGGTCTGGCTGATCTCCTGGCGTAATCGCTCGGCGATGCGCTCGGCGTCCCTGGGCTCGGTCTCGGGGAGCACGATGCAGAACTCGTCACCGGCAAACCGTGCGGACATGTCGATCGCGCGAATCGAACCTCGCAGTATCAACGCGGTTTGCGACAAGACCCGATCGGCATTGGTGTGCCCGTACATGTCGTTGTAGTTCTTGAAGTGATCGACGTCGATTATCATGAACGACAACGGCGTATTGTAGCGCTTTGACCGCTCGACCTCTTCGAACAATCTGTCTTCGAGATAGCGGCGATTTGGAAGACCGGTAAGCGGGTCGGTCAACGACATTCGCTGAAACATCTCCGCCTTTCGGTGCCACTCCGTTCGATCGATGATCAGCGCAAGGTGCGGCGACATCAACTCGAGCAGCGCCAGGTCCTCGTTGTCGTAAGGCACTCCGCCGGCGCGATCGGTCAGATTTACCACGCCGACCTTACGCGGACCGAGCGAGATCGGAAAGCTGATAAACGACCTGGTCTTGTAGCGCCCGGGGCGG
>DATMCM010000262.1:0-5235 GCA_035558335.1 Blastocatellia bacterium
AAATTAGCGCCACGGAGAGGCGAACTCCAGGGTTCTGGTCCTCGCTTTGCTCATAGCGTTCCCGCACCGTTTCAAATCACCCGGTCAGCCGAGGCAGACTGATGATCCTGCTTAAGCCACTGCTCTTGTTTCGTTGTTGCGCCGCGATCTAGCTGCTGCACGCGCCGCGACGCCGCCACCCGTTGACTCGAGACCTGAGAGACAAGCGAATGGACAGAAACGAAGCTTACGGATTGCTGTACGACGCGCGAGACGAGCGCGACGCTTGCGGTGTCGGCTTCGTTGCGCATATGTCGGGCAAGCAAAGCCGCGGCGTCCTGGAGACCGCGCTCGAGGGGCTAAACAATCTCGAACACAGAGGAGCGGTCGGAGCCGACGGACTGACGGGCGACGGCGCGGGTTTGCTGACCCAGTTGCCTGCGCGGTTCTTTTCGCGTGAGGTTGAGCGATTCGGATGCGCTCCGCTTGCCCCATCTGACCTCGCGGTCGGGATGTTTTTTCTTCCTCGCGATGGCAGCGCAGCGGCATCGTGCCGCGCGAAGACCGAGCAGACGATCTCGCGGCAGGGGCTCGTGGCGATTTGCTGGAGACCGGTGCCGGTCTGTGAGAACGCACTTGGACCGAAGGCACGCGCTTCCGCGCCGGTCATCGAACAACTTCTCATCGGCCGTGGTCATGTTGAGGAAGGCGAACTCGAAGCCAGGCTGCGTCTAGTCCGCAGAGAGATCGAAGGGGATACGCTAAGAATTGAAGGCTTCTACATTGCTTCGCTGTCCAGCCGCACAATCGTCTACAAAGGCATGCTCGTGGCCAGCAAGCTTGAAGCCTTCTATCGTGACCTAAGCGATCCGCTGTTCGAGTCTGCGCTTGCGGTGCTGCACCAGCGATACTCGACAAACACTTTTCCCAACTGGCCGCTTGCTCAACCCTTTCGGATGCTGGCCCACAACGGCGAAATCAACACGGTTGCGGGGAATCGCAATTGGATGCGGGCGCGCGAGAACGAGATTGTCAGACGAGAACCTCACCAGCCTCATCCTCGATCAAGATGGAACGAAGGTTCGGATTCCTCTAGCCTGGACAAAGCTCTCGACATGCTGGTGACAAACGGCCTCGATGTCTCCCAGGCAATGATGACCCTGATCCCCGAGGCTTACGAGAACTCGGTCGAGACGGACAGCAGGTTGCGAGCGTTTTACGAATACTCGTCGTGCTTGATGGAACCGTGGGACGGCCCGGCTGCGGTAGCGTTCACCGACGGGAAACTCGTAGGCGCCGCGCTTGACCGCAACGGGCTTCGACCCGCTCGTTATGCTCTGACAAACGATGGCTGTGTCATCGTGACCTCCGAAGCGGGAGCCGTAGCTTGTGACGTCGAGACGGTGATGGAGAGAGGCCGCCTGGGTCCAGGGGAAATGATCGCGGTCGATACCGAGCGAGGCGTGTTGTTGAGGAACGATGCGATCAAGAACGCGGTAGCTTCCGGCAGGCCGTACGCAAGCTGGGTGCGCCGCTCGATAGTCGTTTGCCCGCGACTTATTGACGATCAACCGGAGAAGGCACCCCCGACAGCCCTCCCTGTCGACGCGCGCTCCAATGAAAAAGAGTCCCGCCGCCAACCAGCGCTGCTCAGGCAAATGAAGACCTTCGGCTACACAGCCGAAGACGTTCAGCGAATTCTGGAGCCGATGCTCCTCGAAGGTAAGGAACCCGCCGGTTCGATGGGTGACGACACGCCTCTGGCAGTACTCTCACAGAGACCGCGATTGTTGTATTCATACTTCAAACAAAGATTCGCGCAGGTGACCAACCCACCGATCGATTCTATTCGCGAGCGGCAGGTCATGTCGCTCGATACTTTGCTTGGGGCGCGCGTTAGAATCAGTGACAAGACTGCTCGCGCCCGTTTGATCAGACTGAGGAGCCCCGTTCTTTCTGATGAAACTCTGGACTGGCTAAAGCAGGCGGACAGGGAACTGCCCTCGGCAACGCTGAATGCCGTATTCGAGTTAGGAGACGGTGCCGAGGGTTTGAAGCGCGCCCTCGATGAAATGTGTGAGCGGGCGCGTTCGGCAATCGAAGCGGGCGTCGCGATTCTGATCATCAGCGATCTGGTAGCCGACGACTTTCGAGCACCCATTCCCATGCTATTGGCCGTCGGAGCGGTTCACAATCACTTGATCCGCGAGGGCCTAAGACTCAGCGCGAGCCTGATCGCCCAGACCGCCGAAGCCAGGGACGACCATCAGATCGCTTGTTTGATCGGCTTTGGCGCCAGCGCCGTAAACCCAGCTCTCGCATTCGAAGTGATCGCGCGCGAAGCCGGGAAACGGGGACTGCTCCGTTCTGTCGCTTTAAAGAACTATATTGCGGCTCTGGAGAACGGGCTGCTTAAGATCATGGCAAAGATGGGAATCGCAACAGCAGCGAGCTATTGCGGGTCAGGAACCTTTGAGGCGGTCGGTCTTGATGCTCAACTGGTCGAAAAATACTTCACGGGATCCTCGTCGCGTATCGGCGGCGTCGGCCTGGCTGAGATCGCCGTTGAAGTCTCGCGTTTTAGCCGGTCTGCAAGCATGCAGACGGACGCGTCGCTCGAAGATGCCGGCTATTTTCGGTTTCGCAACGGCGGCGAATATCATAGCTACAACCCGACGGTGTTCCGCGCGCTTCACAGAGCGGTGCGTAACGGCGGGCGAACCGAATACAATAACTATACCGACGCAGTGGTGAGACGCGAGCCGGCATTGCTGCGCGATCTGTTCGAGATCCGAGACGGCGATGCCATCAACCTTAGTGTAGTTGAAGCAGCAGAACGGATACTCGAGCGCTTTTCGACTTCTGGGATGTCGCTTGGCGCGTTGTCGAAGGAAGCGCACGAGACGCTGGCCATCGCGATGAACCGCCTCGGCGCTAGAAGCAACAGCGGCGAAGGAGGTGAGGACCGACGGAGATTCAAACGACGGCCGGATGGCGACCTCGCAAACAGCCGGATCAAACAGATCGCGTCAGGGCGATTCGGCGTCACTCCCGACTATCTGGTTTCAGCCGACGAGCTGGAAATAAAAATGGCACAGGGCTCGAAGCCCGGCGAAGGCGGTCAACTCCCCGGCCACAAGGTAACCGCCGAAATCGCCGCGCTTCGTCACTCGGTCCCCGGTGAGACGCTGATCTCTCCGCCGCCGCACCACGACATCTATTCTATCGAAGACCTCGCACAGCTGATCTATGACCTGAAACAAATCAATCCAGAGGCTCGCATCGCGGTGAAGCTCGTGTCAGAAGCGGGGATCGGCACCATCGCCGCGGGAGTCGCGAAAGCGCACGCCGACGTCATTCACATCTCAGGACACGACGGCGGCACCGGGGCATCGCCACTCGGCTCGATAAAGAGCGCGGGCACGCCCTGGGAGCTCGGACTGGCGGAAACGCAACAGGCTCTGGTGCTGAACGATCTTCGCAGCCGCGTCCGATTGAGAGTCGATGGCGGGCTCAAGACGGGCCGCGACATCGTGATCGCGGCGATGCTGGGCGCCGAAGAGTTCGGCTTCGCAACGGCTGCAGTTGTCGCGATGGGCTGTGTGATGGCGAGGCAGTGCCACCTGAACACCTGCCCCGTCGGAGTTGCGACTCAAGACAAGGCCCTGCGAAGGAAGTTCAAAGGCAGTCCCGAGAACGTGGTCAGTTTTTTCAGAGCGCTGGCGCAGGAGGTCAGGGGGTTGCTTGCGGCTCTCGGCGTTAGAACGCTGGACGAAATCATCGGCCGTAGCGATCTACTATCTCAGACGGAAGACGTCAAACTGCCGAGGAACGCGCGGTTGGATCTGAGGCCGATATTTCGTCGCGCCAGCCACGGCGACGATCAGCCGGTGCGATTTGATTCGAGTTACAAGCTAATAACGGCGGACTCGCTGGGAGAAAGGGTCGCGCGCGATTCTGCTGAGGCCGTCGAACGCGAAGGGATGTTCTCCGCCAAATACGAAATCAGAAACACCGATCGAGCAGTGGGAGCCCGACTGGCCGGGATAATCGCGCGTCGTTATGGCAATGAAGGGCTCGCGACAGGAACCATCGAGCTCACTTTTAGTGGTTCCGCAGGGCAGAGCTTTGGGGCTTTCAATATCGCCGGCGTCAGGCTGCGTCTGATCGGTGAAGCAAATGACTATGTTGGCAAGGGAATGTCGGGCGGCGAGATAATTATCACCCCGCCGGGCGAGGCGCGCTTCGAGTGGTCGCAAAACGTCATCGCAGGGAACACGGTCATGTACGGCGCGACCGGCGGTGTGTTATTCGCGGCAGGCCGGGCCGGCGAAAGATTCTGCGTTCGAAACAGCGGAGGGACGGCGGTGGTCGAAGGCGTCGGAGACCACGGCTGCGAGTATATGACTGGCGGAGTTGTTGTCGTGCTTGGCGAGGTGGGCCGCAACTTCGCGGCTGGCATGACGGGCGGCGTTGCATACGTCTTTGATGAACGGGGAAGCTTTAGGAATCGCTGCAACAATGAGCTTGTGAGCGTGGCATCAGTCGGCGATTACGAAGCGGAGGGAGCGCGCTCCCTGATACAGCGCCACTGCGAGATGACTGGGAGCACTCGCTCCTTCGATTTGCTCAGAAGCTGGCAGTCTTCCCGGAAACTCATGTTGCGGGTTGCGCCGCATACCGAAGCTGTGCCGGACCCCGTACCCGACGCCGCCAGCGTCAGTGTTACGGTCAAGCTCGGCGTTGCCGCAAGGCTTTAAGTTCGGAGGACGAGCTTCAGCTTGCTCAGCGTCCGACTGCTGCACCGCCAAATTTTTTATTTGACTCGCGCCGCCGCCGCGTAGTATAGGTACCTTGTCGCAAGGTCTTTATGAACTCGATGGTCACCTTCTATTGTTGCGCATGTTGTTGCGCGCCAGAGGCGCGCGGCGCAGAGCCTTTAGAGGGAGTCCATCGTCTTGAAACGTAGTTAACGCACTCATACTCAGGAGCTTTGGAGAACCCGCTATCGGCACTGCGCCGGTGGCGGGTTTTTGCTTTTGTGGTGAAGGCTGGGTTGATGACGGGTTTAAGAACCGAGACTGGGCGGGTTTATCTGATCGGAGCGGGTCCGGGCGATCCCAAGCTGCTCACGCTCAGGGCCGCCGAAGCGCTTGCAGCCAGCGACGTTGTTGTTTACGACTATCTGGTCAACCCTGAGGTGCTTGTTCATACCCGCCGCGGCGCCGAATTGATATATGCCGGCAAGCGAGCCGG
>DATMCM010000263.1:0-7095 GCA_035558335.1 Blastocatellia bacterium
AGCAGTCCGACGGGACGAGCTGGATGGGAATGTACTGCTTGAACATGCTGGCGATCGCGATGGAGCTTGCAAGCGAGGACCCGGCATTTGAGGACGTGGCCAGCAAGTTCTGGGAGCATTTCTTATACATCGCGCACGCGATGAATCATCTAGGCGATGAGCGAAGCAGATTATGGAACGAAGGGGACGGCTTTTACTACGACGTGCTTTGTCTGCCTGATGGAACCGGGTTTCCGATGAAGGTGCGTTCGATGGTCGGGCTGATTCCGTTGTTCGCCGTCGAGACTCTCGAGCCCGACACACTTAGCAAGATGAGCGGATTCAAGCGGCGGCTCGAGTGGTTCATCGACAATCGAAAAGATCTCATCGGAAACGTTGCGTGTATGCGGACGCGCGGAAAGGCCGAGCGGCGAATGCTCTCGATCCTCGATCGGGATCAACTGCGCCGCGTCCTGAAAGTGATGCTCGATGAGAACGAGTTTCTATCGCCGTATGGCATACGCGCTCTGTCGCAGATTCACAAGGACCATCCTTACACGCTGCAGGTCACCGGGGCTGAGCACCGGGTGAGCTATGAACCGGCTGAATCGAGCACCGGCTTATTCGGGGGTAACTCGAATTGGCGAGGCCCGATCTGGTTCCCGGTTAACTACCTGATCATCGAGTCGCTGCAGAAGTTTCATCACTATCTCGGCGATGACTACAAGGTCGAGTGCCCGACCGGCTCGGGTCAGATGATGACGCTCTGGGAAGTCGCGGCGGAATTATCGCGCCGGCTTACTCGAATCTTCCTGCGCGATTCAGGGGGCAGGCGTCCCGTCTTCGGAGGCATCGAGAAGTTTCAAACGGATCCTAACTGGAGTGACCTGATTCTGTTTCACGAGTATTTCCATGGCGATACGGGCTCGGGAGTCGGAGCGAACCATCAGACAGGATGGACCGGCCTGGTTGCAAAGCTGATTCAACAAAGCGGGGAATAAGCCGGCGGTCATCGGGCATTAGTCATGTGTGAACAGCAATCGTTCACAAGAAACACAGAATCAGGAGATTTGAACAAGATGAAGCTGAACATCAGACAAGGCGTTTCGGTCATAGCAATTATTTCATTGGCGATGCTTGCCGCTTGCAGCGCATCGAATGCGGTGAAAAAGGCCGGGAGTTCGGCCTCAACCGTCGGCGTCGAGCCGGTTTACAAGTTCTCAGGCACGTTAGCGCTGAAGGGCTACGACGCGGTTGCCTACTTCAACGACGGCAACGCAGTCGAAGGCTTGGAACAGTTCACTCACGAGTGGAATGGGGCGAAGTGGCGTTTCGCAAGCGCGGCGAACCGCGATTTATTCGCAAGCGAACCCCAGAAATATGCTCCACAATACGGAGGCTACTGCGCGTGGGCGGTCGGCCACGGCTACACCGCGAAGGGCGATCCGGAAGCGTGGAAAATCGTCGACGGCAAGCTGTACTTGAATTACAGCAAGGACGTGCAAGCGAAGTGGGTACAAGACATTCCCGGTTATATCGAGAAAGGCGACGAGAACTGGCCGACGTTTCTCAAAGAGAAACCGGAGCACAAAGGCGAATGAAAACTGATGTTCGACGAACTGAAGTTTGTCGGACAATCACCACGGAGTGGTTGTGACCGCGTAGCGGTGTCCTCTCGATAGTTAGCCAGGTGCGGGATAAGCTGGGCCGCGTAGCGGTTACCTATTGTCCTCGTAATCCAAAACGCACAAGGTAACCGCTACGCGGCCCTAGTGCATCGCCCACCTCGAACTATCGAGAGGACACCGCTACGCGGTTATCCTCCGTTGCGTTGTTGAGCTTAGCGAGCGAAATGTCCAAACTCCAGAGTCCGACCATCTGAAGTTTGTCGGACATTTCTAAGGAGAAGAGCAATGAAAGCAGTAGCAGTATTCCCAGGAAAACCAAACACCGTGCATCTCGCCGAGCTTGCTCAGCCTTCGGTGCGCGAGATTCCAAACGGCCGCGGCGTGCTTGTGAAGGTTCTGCGCGTGGGAGTCGACGGCACCGACAAAGAAATCAACGCTGCCGAGTACGGCGCGGCACCCGAAGGCTATGACTTTCTGGTGCTTGGACACGAGAGCTTCGGGCGAGTCGAATCGGTCGGCCCAAACGTGACATCAGTCAAACCGGGCGACTATGTTGTCGCCACCGTGCGCCGGCCGGGTAAGAGCATCTATGACTTGATCGGCACAAACGATATGACCACAGACGACACCTACTTCGAGCGTGGGATCAATCTGCGCCACGGGTATCTGACCGAGTACTACGTCGACGACGCCGAGTTCATCGTCAAGGTTCCGCAGGGGCTAAAAGAAGTGGGTGTGCTACTCGAACCGACGACCGTTGTCGAGAAGGGCATCTACCAAGCGTACGAGATTCAGCGGCGACTAAAAGTATGGCGACCGAAGCGCGCGGCGGTGATGGGCGCGGGAACGATCGGGCTGCTTGCGACCCTGGTGCTGCGATTGCGCGGGCTCGAGGTGACAACATTCGGCAGAACCGAGCGGCCTTATCTGAACTCGGACTTGATCGAAGCGATCGGCGCTCGCTACATCACGACGGTCGATACCCCAATACTCGACGCGGCGAAGGAACTCGGCCCGTTCGATCTGATCTTTGAAGCGACCGGCAACTCATCGGTGGTCTTCGAGAGCATGCAGGCGCTCGCGAAGAACGGTGTATTGGTCCTGTCGAGCGTGACCGGCGGCGATCGGATGATCCAGGTCCCTGCCGACAAGATCAACCTCGATTTTGTGCTTGGCAACAAGGTGATGGTTGGGACGGTGAACGCAAATCGCGAGTACTTCGAGATGGGGGTTGGCGATCTGTCACAAGCCGAGGCTGAGTATCCCGGCTGGCTCAATAAGCTTCTGACGCATCCGGTGAAGGGGCTCAAGAACTACGGCGAGCTGTTCAACAACCTGACCACCGCGAAAGGCGCAATCAAGGTCTTCTGCGAAGTCGCGGAGTTGTAAGCACTGATCCACGAATAAAGCGAATAACCGCGAAGCTGAATTGGTGATGATTCGCGCGACTAGCTGATAGTTCCGGTCTGGTAATGATTCAATTCAATCGAGACATCTGCGGGGATCTTCAAGCCGCAACGCGGCGAGAGTGGCTCGAAACGAATGGCATCGGCGGGTTCGCCTCGTCAACGATCGCAGGGTTGAACACCCGTCGATACCACGGCCTTCTCACTGCCGCCACAAAGCCTCCGGTGGGTCGTCTCGTGCTGCTTTCGAAACTCGAAGAGACGCTGGTCATCGGAGAGCGGCGATACGAACTGTCAGCCAACCAATATCCGGGTGTTGTTCACCCTCAGGGCTATCAATACTTGAAAGGATTTCGGCTCGATCCGTTTCCGGTGTTCACTTACGAAGTCGAGGGCGTCGAAGTTGAGAAGTCGATCTTCATGATCTACGGCGAGAACAGCACGGCCATTCGTTACCACGTGCGCGATAGCAACGACTCTCCCGCGCATATCGCGCTTGAGATTCGCCCGCTTGTCGCGTTTCGCGATTACCACGGCACGACTCACGAGAACTCGTCGATTAACGACCAGATTCACGTAGAAACCGGACGCGTTAGCTTCGCTGCATACGACGGGCTTCCCACTCTGCATTTCGCTCACGCCGCCAGCGAAGTTCACGGGAACGGCGACTGGTATCGGAACTTCGAGTACCAGGTCGAACGTGAGCGCGGACTCGACTTCACAGAGGACCTGTTCAATCCGTTCCTTTTGAAGTTCGACATGACCGGCCGCTCGAGCGCAGCGATCATCGCATCAACGGAGATTCGCGATGCAAGCGACGTAGAAGAATACGGGCAAGCCGAGATAATGCGGCGCGCGGAAATAATCGCAGCGTCTCCGCACGAAGATCAGCTCATTTGCGCGCTCGTTGCCGCCGCCGATCAGTACATCGTCGCGCGCGAGCACTGCAAGACAGTTATCGCGGGCTATCACTGGTTCGGCGATTGGGGCCGCGACACGATGATCGCGTTGCCTGGACTTGCGCTCGTGACCGGGCGAACCGGAATGGCTAAGAGTATCCTCCTCGAGTTCGCGAAGCACATCGATCGCGGGATGCTGCCCAATCGCTTCCCCGACGCCGGCGAGACGCCCGAGTACAACACGGTAGACGCGACGTTGTGGTACTTCGAAGCCATCCGCGCGCTCGGCGAGTACACGAACGACTACGACTTCATCAAGACAAGCTTCTACGCGGCGCTTGTTGACATCATCGACTGGCACGAGCGCGGCACGCGTTACGGGATCAAAGTGGACGACGACGGTTTGTTGCTTTCGGGCGAACCGGGCGTGCAGTTGACCTGGATGGATGCGAAGGTCGGCGATTACGTAGTCACGCCTCGTCAGGGCAAGGCCGTGGAAATTCAAGCGCTGTGGTACAACGCGCTTCGCGTGATCGAAGAGCTGGCAGGCAAGTTCGGCGACCGATCGAACAAGAAGCGCTTCGGCGATATGGCGTCACGCGCGAAGCGGAGCTTTGAGATACTCTTTTGGAATGAAGAAGCGGGTTGTCTCTACGACGCCATCAACGCCGATCAACGCGACGCTTCGATCAGACCCAATCAGATCTTCGCCGCGAGCTTGAAGCACTCGATGCTGTCACGCGACAAATCAAAACGTATAGTTGAAGTTGTCGAACGCGAACTCCTCACACCGTATGGCCTGAGGAGCCTCGCACCCTCGGATCCGGCGTATCGGCCTCGCTATGAAGGCGGCGTATGGGACCGCGATACCGCCTATCATCAAGGAACTGTGTGGCCCTGGTTGATGGGTCCGTTCATTACCGCTTACGTGCGAGCTAACGGCGCCACGAAGCGGGCGCGCGAACGCGCGAAGGAGTTGCTCGGGCCGCTGCACGATCATCTGTTAGATGGCGGTCTTGGACACATCTCTGAGATTGTGGATGCGGAAAGTCCTCACGAACCACGCGGCTGCATAGCCCAAGCGTGGAGCGTCGCCGAGATCTTGCGCGCAGCAGTGGAGGATGTGTTTGCGGTCAAGCCCGCACCAAAGCGCCTAAACGCGGTGCGTTCTGCATCAACGTAGCGTGACAGGCTGTATCTAAATTGTTGCGGTGCGTAGAACGGCACGGACCGACTCGACCGTTCCATAAAAGCCTGGGAACACGAGGAGATAGTCGAGAACCTGCTCGGGTAATAATGCGGGAGGCGTCGGCTGTGGATGGCCCAGGTCGTTTCGCTGGCAGCGGAGCATCATAGATAGCAGCCGTCGCGATGATTGCGTTGTCGCGGAAGCCCGATGGTGGTTTCTTCTGAACGGTCAGGAGCTTTTGATGAACCCAATCTAGTTTCGCCTTCATCTGATAGCGCCATGATCTTCTTGAACTCTGCTTTTTCCTTGGCATTGGCGAGGGAATCCAATGTTGACTGACAAAGCAGAATGAAGGCCCGTTCTGCCGCAATGTCGACCATGAGCGCTGAGGCAACGAAATTACCGCTTTTGAAGGACCGAAGGCCTTCTGCGAGATACGCCAGTACCGTTGAGTCCGGGTTAGCGGTGGTCCTAATAAGTCTGGCTAGATAGGAGTCTGGGTCGTAGACTGGCCATTCGCCGGTCTGAATAAAGACTCCGCTTAAAGGTGTGAGGTGGAAGTTCGGCAGGTCATCATTGTTCGGATCTTTACCGGGAGCGAGGATGCCGTTGCTCTGTAGTCCCCACCAGACCTCGCGAGCCAAGTAGCCAAACAGACTGAGAGAATTCGGGTCGATGTCGACTTAAGGCCGGAACCCCGCCGCATTGCCGCTGAACTCCCGCCAGGACAGATCCTCGCGTAGCCGCCTAATCACCGCGTGGCGGACTAGGGCTCGGTCGGGTTTATTGGAATCGAACTTGGGCTTGGTTATTGTCGCTCGACTCCTTTTTCAGAGCTGTTAGAGCCTTTCGAGACGAACCTCGGCGTTCGCGCTGTCAAGCTCGATACGGCAACCCGCAAGTAATTCCATCCCCAGGAGCGAATCACAACCGGCTGGCCCGGCTAGGATCGAGACTCGCTGTGACAAGCCAAACCAAGTAATCGTGGCTTGATACACATCGGCAATCAGGATGCTTCGATCGGCTAACGCAACTGGGACGCTCGACACAAACGACAAACCCCACTCGGCAATCGTGTCTTCCGCGACATACAGAAAACCGTTGAATCCGGTATCGATGACAAATTCGTGGTCGACAGCAGCTTCCAACACCGACGCAGCAAGATACGCGGAATGGTCGGAAGTCAGCCAGCCATTCACTTCGGTATCCCAGTCACGCGTGGTGTGCGGGCTCGCATCACTACCCGTTCTCCCACGCGCCGGGCGTAGACATCCCCGCGCCCAGCCAGAGGGTACTTGTCGCGAAGAAGATCCGTGGCTTCAAGGAGTGAGTCGCCGAGAAAGTAATCCTCGCTCGGGATGTGTATCGCTACAACTCTGCCCTTGTAGTGAGGCTCAAGCAGGCCTTTGAGGCGACCCTCGTAGATTTGCTCTCCTGCATGGGCCGCTTCTTCCCTTGTTACCGCGATGTCTGCCTGCGAGTTCACTATGCGTCAGATTATACACCTCACCGCGCATTACCCAAACATCGGCCGTCCTTAGGCAACCCGGAATAACCCCGGCACCCATCGACATATAGTGATCATAAGGATTTGGTGATGACCTGTTCGTGATCGGAGGGTCGATTGGCGAAAACCGATAGGCAGGCTCACTCGCGAGTAGATAACTGGGGACCTTATGAACACACTCGAAAGACCGAATTCGACGCCTAACACTATTGCGATCATCCCCCCGACTGCACACCCGGTATTCGCGGACTCAAGGCCACAAAAGGAAATAAGCGAGGGACGGTACGTTGCGCGGTTCGCGCGCACGACAGAAGAGTTGTTCGCCGCTCTGAAGCTTAGGTTCGAGGTCTTCAATCTCGAGCTTGGCGAAGGGCTCCAGGCTTCGTTCCTCACAGGCCGCGACATGGACGAATTCGACGAACAGTGCCACCACCTGATTGTTGTGGACACCGAGAATCAAGACCGGGTCGTCGGGACCTATCGAATG
>DATMCM010000264.1:0-8032 GCA_035558335.1 Blastocatellia bacterium
TAAGCCATGAGCAAGAATGAATTGCAACGGCGGCGTGAGGAACTGCCGGGTAGTCTCAACCTGCGCGAGAGGACCGCCGCCCTCGCGTACGAAATCTATCTAACTCGCGGCGGTGAGCATGGCCGCGACATGGGGGACTGGCTGCAAGCCGAAAGTGAGGTACTCGCATCTTTGATCGAAGAGCAGCCGGTTCCCTCAAGGTCCGACAGCGGAGAGGCTGAGGCCGAGACGACTAGCGAAAACCTGTAGCTAGCGAGTCCAAGCCGCGCGATGCCTCGAAATCCGTTGCGCGACGGAGACGAAAAAAGTGAGCCGATTCCGAGAGCTCACACGCGTCGACTGCGATCTTGATGAGATAGTCGTCGCGGTACAGGAGGTTAAGTATGAACGGCAACGATAGAAATCAGAATCATAGCTTTTTCCAGTCGCGAGCTGCTGAGCTATGTGTTCATCTTCGGAGGATTTTGGCTGCTGGCGTCTGCTTGGCCGGTGCTTCACAAAGCGCAGCGAGACCACCAACTCGCAACGAGCGGGCCTTACGCATCTGTCCGCCATCCACAGTACGTCGGCTTTGTGCTGATCATGTTTGGCTTTCTGCTTCAGTGGCCGACTCTGCTGACACTGGCGATGTTTCCGGTGCTGGTGTCGATGTACGTGAGGCTGGCGCGCCGCGAGGAGCGCGAAGCGCTGGCAGAATTTGGCGAGGCGTGCACTCGCTACACCGCGAGTACGCCAGCCTTCTTCCCAACTGTGGGCCGACCAGCCCAGGTGAGTAATGACCGAAAGGAGAGTCATCATGAAACTTGATAAACGAGCCTTTGCAATCGCTGCGGCGATCATCGCGGCAGCGCTCTTTTTGATTTGTGCCTTCTTTGTCGCGGTGGCTCCAGAGGCAACCACGAACTTTGCCGGCCACCTCATCCATTCCGACCTTAGCGGCATCACGCGGTCGCTGACTTGGGGAAACTTCTTTGGGGGTCTGGTGTGTTGGACGCTGGGAACGGGCCTCGTCGCTGCCGCGCTGGCGGGGATTTACAACCGTCTCGCGCGCACAGGAGCGGGGGCCGGACAAGAATAGGGCTAGGTAAAGACGTGAACTCAATGGGAGGCAATGATGGCAGATCTGGAAAAGATAGGTTTTCTTTCGCCATCTGACTTTCAACTTGGGGATGTCATGTTCAAAGCGGGACTGTACCAGGTCCAGCAGATCGATGAAGGTCAAGAACACATCCTTGTGTTCACGAGGATAGTCAGCGCCAGCGTCGAATTCACGCCGCAAGCCTGGATGGCCGAAGTGACGATGTAAGCCGCGTATGACTCTCGCGCTGGCATTGGGCGACGTTGGTCTTTGTCCCAAGTGTGCCGGGGCGACGACGTGGCAAAGGAGAGGTCGTTATGGATCTCACGCAACTATGGCAGAGCATTTCCCTGGAAAGCATTGAACTGGCCGCAGCAGTCGAACACCTACCCGATGAATGCGAATGTGGTGACGCGGACGCGCACCTGCAGGGCCGCTGCCTCTGCTGTACGAGGCATGATCAGATAGGCGGGCATAACGGCAGCGGATTAAACTGCAATGCCTTAATCGCTCGCCTCCAAGCTGACCTTGCCATGCTAAGCGAAGACCTGACGCTTGCAGGTCCGCCGACGGAAGCTGCGGCCCTTGAGGAGCAGCGCGTTGAGCTTCGGCGACGGGTGTTCCTTGCGGCAAGCGACCTGCAGCAGACTGTAGAGGCATTCAAAAAGGTAAGCGAATCCGTAGCAGGGTTCCGCCTTGATTGTGCCGTTTCCCGCATGCGAGCGATCAAGCGTCACTCCGCAGAGCTGCGGGAGCACTGTGAGCGGGTCAACGCGGAGCTGCAGCAACACCTTCTAGTGAGTGCGTGACGGCCGGGCTAACCACACCCGTTCTAGACTGGCCCGCGCAAGTGGACAGGAGGGCGATATGAAACGACAAGATGTCATTCGAGGAGCCGTGGCAGTGCTGACCTTATCGCTACTGCTGAGCCCGCCGACGACCGCCCAGCAGCACGAACATCAGGCACAAGAAGGTAACGCGATTAGGCTGACGACGGATCTCGTTTCTCTAAACGTCATGGTGACTGATCAAAGTGGTCGAGCCGTCACCGGACTCACCAAGGATAGCCTCAAGGTGTACGAGAACGGGGTGGAGCAGCAAGTCAGCTTCTTCAGCTCGGACGAAGCGCCCGTGAGTTGGGGACTCATACTCGATCGCAGCGGAAGCATGATGGGAATGATGCGCGACGTTTACCGGGCGGCGGCCCACGTCGTAGACGAAGGTACTGAGCAGGACGAAATGTTTGTCGCAACCTTCAACAAACAGGTCGAGCTTGTCACTGACTTTCTCTCGGACAAACACAAGCTAGAGAACTCGCTGCTCGGCTTGCGCGCCGAGGGCGAGACGGCGCTGTGGGACGCGATAACTTTTGGTTTGGACAGAATCAAGCGGGGAACGAACAGGAAGAAAGTCTTAGTCGTGGTGACCGACGGAGAGGACAACTCCAGCAAACTTAACTTCAAGCGACTGATAGACCGCGTTGAGGAAGCGGACGTTCTGATCTACTCGGTGGGAATGTTCGAATCGGGCGGCATGTCATCGCGCGATCTATCGAGGATGGGAATACGTGACGATTACCCCAAACTGGAGCTCGAAAAGCTCGCACAAGCAACCGGGGCGCGGGCGCACTTCCCAACTAACGTTGACGAGTGCAGGACCGCCATGAAGGAAATCGCGCGCGAAGTCAGTCAACAGTACAGCCTAGGCTACTATCCCGCGAACACAACCCGCGACGGCAAGTGGCGCAAGATTCAGGTGAAGGTTGGCGAAGCAAGTAAGACGGCGTATGTCGCCCGCGCTCGCACGGGGTACTACGCGCCTAAAGGCGACGCCTCCAAACCTGAATGATTCAAAAGGACCGATTGGCAATAGTAACGCGCTGTCTGCCAGAGGCGGCAGCGTGAGATGACTTCGGAGGAATAATCATGAGTCATAGACATCATTCGCACGTAACTCACACTCGCGAAAACAAGAGAGCACAGTTCGCGAAACAGTCACAAAAGAAGATCAGCTCGACTGCAATCCTGGTGATGGTCTTCACGGCGTTGCTCGCGGTCGCTCTGTATTTGGTCATCGGCGGCGTCAGTGACAGGCCGGCATCGCCCAGTGTCGCAGCAACCAATGCTTCAACGACTACCGCAAGCGCGACTCGGGCTCAGAACGCCAGCGCGTCTGAAACCGGCGACGTCGTGATCCCTATCTCGGATGTCAGCAACGGTAAGGCGAAGTTCTTCGACTATACGGCGTCGAATAAAACATCTGTCCGCTTCTTTGTGATAAGGAGTTCTGACGGAGTGTATCGGGCCGCTCTCGATGCCTGCGACGTTTGCTACGCCGCAAAGAAAGGCTACTACCAGGACGGTGACAACATGGTCTGCAAGAAATGCGGCAGAGACTTTCCTTCAGCACTGGTCAATGAAGTAACGGGAGGCTGCAACCCGATTGGCGTGCCGCGCACGGTTGACGGCGATAACCTGGTGATTAAAGCGAGCGAGCTTGAAAGCCGAAGCTCTTTCTTTTGAGGCAAAGCCGGCTTAGGGGAGGAGCCTAATGCGAATCAGCACAATTGCGTTCGCCAATCTGAAACGCCGCAAAGGCAAAGCGCTGTTCCTGATCGTGGGAATCGCCATCGGCATTGGCACAGTTGTGGCTCTGCTGAGTCTTAGCGGTTCGATCAAAGAAGAGATTGGCTCGCAGCTTGATCGCTTCGGAGCAAACATTGTTGTCGTGCCGCAGTCGAACAGCCTGTCGCTCGACTACGGAGGCGTATCGGTGTCGGGCGTCTCGTTCGATGTTCATCAACTGACGAACGAAGACGCGAACCGTATTCTCGACATTCCGTATCGCAACCGTTTGAGCTTCATCTCTCCGAAGCTGCTGAGCGCGGTCGAAGTCGAGGGCCGGCAGGTGCTGCTTGCGGGTGTTGATTTCGACAGTGAGTTGAAACTCAAACGGTGGTGGCATATCAGCGGCCAGAGTCCAGAGGGCGAACAGGACGTGCTCGTCGGTTACGAGGTGGCTCGGGCTCTGTCGATCATTGAGCCGGCCGCAGGCTCAACACCACAAGCTGTCTTTCACGGCGGCTCCCATCAACCGAGCGAAGACCAGAGCCAGTTCAAGGTCATGCGCAACCGATTGCAGATTGCGGAGCATGAGCACCACATTGCGGGAGTCATAAACCAGACGGGCAGCCCGGATGACCGCATGATCTTCGGAAATCTAGGTCACGTTCAGTCACTCGTTAACAAGCCCGATCAAGTGAGCCTCATCGAAGTGAGCGCGCTGTGCAAGGACTGCCCGATTGATGACATTGTTGGCCAAATCAGCGAGCGCCTGCCTCATGCGAAGGTGTCGGCAATTCAGCAATCAGTCCGCGCACGCACTGAGACCGTAGAGCGGCTGACTCGTTTTTCGGCGGTCGTCTCGGCAGTCGTGCTGGCGATAGGCGCTCTGATGATCTTCACGACAATGATGGGTTCGGTAGTCGAACGCACGAAAGAGATAGGCGTGCTGCGGGCTATCGGTTTTCGCAAAGTTCATATTGTGAAAGGACTGATGATAGAAGTCACTGCGGTAAGCTTTGCGGGCGGTATTGTTGGATGGGCGGTGGGACTGCTGGCGAGCTGGGCGGCCCTGCCTTATTTCAGCGAAACCGGTGTCGCACTTGAGGTCCATCTCTCACTTGTTGTGTTTGCAATCGCTGCTGCGCTTTCGATCGGCATACTCAGCAGCGCATACCCTGCGATTCGCGCGTCGCGGCTCGACCCATCAGAAGCTGTTCGCTACGTCTGAAGGAGGACAAGAAAAGTGTCTTTTATAGTCGTTGAAGACATCAGCAAGGTCTACAGGGAGAATGGGGCGCCATCAGGCGTGCCTGTGCTTTCGAATGTAAGCGTCGAAATCAGTGAAGGCGAGTTTGTAGCCTTGATGGGGCCGTCCGGTTCGGGCAAGAGCACGCTGCTCACTATAGTGGGCGCCATGAACCATCCATCCGACGGAAGAGTACTCGTGGATGGCATCGATGTTTACGCGCTGCCGGATGAGCGCCGGGCGGATTTTCGCGCCGAATACCTCGGCTTTGTTTTCCAACAGCATCACTTGATGCCGTATCTGAGCGCGGTCGAGAACACAATGCTGCCGCTTGCAACTTCGCGTCGTGGCACAAAAGAGAAACGGGATCGCGCAATGTCAGTGCTGGAAAAAGTCGGGCTTGCGGGTAAAGCCCGAAGGCTTCCAAATCAACTATCAGGCGGCGAACAGGGCCGATTGGCAATTGCGCGGGCAATAATCAACGAGCCTCCGCTTCTACTGGCGGATGAGCCCACCGGCACACTCGACACCAGGACAGGCAACGAGGTGATGGAAGTCTTTCTCGACCTGAATCGTCAAGGACAAACCGTCTTTATGGTGACTCACAACCCTGACAACGCGCAGCTCGCTCATAGGACGATTCACATAAGAGACGGCTCTCTGGTCGGTGATTCGATGCCTCAAGGCGATAGTGTGACTGGCCACACCGAAGCCGTCAGCGTGCTGATCGAAAAGATCGAGTCTTTGCCAGTCTGATTGTCAAAGATTCTAGCTGGATTGAATTGGTTTAGGAGTACACGAATGAATGAACATGGAACTTTGAATGCAACCTCCGAGATCGGCTACGGCTATGGCCGGACCCTTGATCTGTCTTTCACGGAAGCAGTCGAACGCGCACGCGAAGCGCTCAAGTCCGAGGGCTTCGGCGTGCTGTGTGAAATTGACATCAAGGAGAAACTGAAAGAGAAGCTTGGAGTTGACTTTCGCAATTATCTGATCCTCGGCGCTTGCAACCCACCGCTGGCGTATCAAACGCTGCAAGAGGAACTGGGTATCGGCTTATTGCTCCCCTGCAACGTTGTGGTCTACGAACAAGACGGGCGCTCAGTGGTGACTGCAGTTGATGCTGTAAAAATGCTCTCGGTCGTAGGCAATCCTAAGCTTGAGTCTACCGCCAGTCAGGTGAACGAAAAGCTGCGTCGAGTCATTGATAGTCTATGACTAAAGAGAAAGCTGATGAAGTGCGAGCCGCGATTGAGCAAGCTATTCAGAACGGAGAGCTACACCTGAAGAATAGATGAGGAAGGAGGAAATAACATGGCTCGGATTGTTGTACGTTTCTGCGCGTATTGAATTTCAGGACTACATGCCGTCCGTGTGGCGGCGCGGCTTCGCCGCGAGCTGAAAACTGAGGTCGAGATGGCTCACGGTCGCTACGGTGAATTCAAGGTACTAGTGGACGACGAAACAATAATCGACGGTGGCGCCCTGGCTGCTCTTGGTGTGCTGCCCTCGGGACGTAAAGTAGTCGAGGCCGTTCGTGCACGCCTGTCCGCGTCAAGTAACCTGGTTTGATCGTAAGGGCTTGGTCAGAAAAGAAAGTGCTTAAAGGTGGAGAAAAGACAGAACGATGACTGCACTTGAACTCCATCCGGAGATGCTGCTGCGCCTAGTGATCGCTGTAGTGCTCGGCGCGCTGATCGGCTTCGAGCGCGAGCGTGAGGGCAAGCCTGCCGGAGTGCGGACCCACGGTATGGTGGCTCTCGGCGCGGCGCTGTTCACTCTCATCACGCTTTACGGATTTGGCGCGGGCAGCGATCCGACGCGCGTGGCGGCGCAGATCGTAACGGGAATCGGCTTCATCGGTGCGCGCGCGATCTTACAGGCGCGTGGCAACGTCCAGGGACTAACGACTGCGGCCAGTCTTTGGGTCACGGCCGCGGCCGGCATGGCGGTTGGTGTAAGGATGTGGGGTATGTCTCTGGCGACGGCCGTCCTCGTCTTTCTGCTACTGCGCTTCGGGCCGAGATCTCGACCCAACCCAGCGACGGGCGGAATGGAACATCAGAATGGTCTGATCGGAGGATCAGACGAGAAAGATACACCGCAGGAACGAGGAGATCACGAGCCGCTTGCGGTGGCGAAGGTGCTGGAAAAGTGAAAGCCCAGCGTTGCTGGTTGACGTTATGCGGAACTCGCTATCTTTGAATTGTACTTCAGCAAGCACAAGATGGTTCAGCAGTATGTGATTAACGCAGATCTGAACTAACAAACGATGCATTGGTGATCAGAAGGGAGGAAAGTGATGCGAGGGCTACTGTGGTTGTTAATGTATGCGGCGCTCTTCTATTTGATGATGCGCTACGGTTGCGGTGCACACATGGTTCACGGAGGGCACGATGCACATGGTCAGCACGGTGCGACTGAAGGTCTGCCGTCAAGAGACCCGGTGTGCGGCATGGAAGTTGGGCCAACATCCGGTTACGCGTTGATGCATGAGGGGCGAGCCTATCGGTTCTGTTCGCGTCAGTGCCTCGATAAGTTTGAAGCAGACCCGGCGAGCTATGCCGAGAAAGGAGCTTGACGATGAAACAGGGACTCTCGTTTCTAGCAGTGGGTAATGCGACGAGTTTGTTTCTGGCAATCACCTTTGTGCTGTGCGTCGGGTTCGATCTGTTCTTCCCATCGCACGCAATGTATGAGAACTGGCAGAAGCTCTTGCCTGGGTTTCACTGGATAAGCTGGCCGAGCTTCTTGCTGGGCGTTGTCGAAAGCTACGCATACGGGTGGTACTTCACCCTGATCTGGGTGCCGCTCTACAACGTGTTCGCTCTCCGAGGTCGGCGCCCCAACTCGCGATAGCCCAGACTGGCCTCGGCTGTAAGATTGAGCGCAGGGTCATCATGAAACTCGATACACGAGCCTTTGCAATTGCTGCGGCGATTGTCGCGGCGGCGCTCTTTTTGATTTGTGCTTTCTTTGTCGCCGTGGCTCCTGAGGCCACAACGAGATTTGCCGGCCACCTCATCCACGTTGACCTGGGTGGCTTATCGCGATCGCTTACCTGGGCAAACTTCTTCGGGGGCCTGGTGTGCTGGACGTTTGGAACGGCCTTTGTCGGCGCTGCGCTGGCATGGTTCTACA
>DATMCM010000265.1:0-9982 GCA_035558335.1 Blastocatellia bacterium
CAGCTATTCCATTGAACGATGCTCCGTAGCCGATGCTGGTGGGTACCGCGATCACCGGAACAGAAACCATTCCGCCGACAACCGACGGAAGCGCGCCCTCCATTCCAGCCACAACCACGATGACGCGCGCCGAAGCGAAATCATCGCGCGCGTCGAAAAGCCTGTGGATGCCCGCCACGCCGACGTCGTACACGCGGGAGACTTTGTTACCCATAGCGATAGCGGTGATCGCAGCTTCTTCTGCCACCGGGATGTCAGAGGTGCCCGCCGAGATGATCGCGATAGCACCCACGCCGCGTTCGGTCTTGTCGCGCAGGACGGATATCATCCGCGCCTCGGCGTGGAACTCGGCCTCCGGTGCAAGTTTGATGATTCGGTCAAAAACTTCTTCACTTGTTCGGGAGATCAGCAGATTCGAGCTTCGTGTGAGGATGCGGTCAGCGATATGAGTTATTTGCTCGATGGTCTTGCCCTGGCCGAGTATGACTTCTGGAAAGCCGAGTCGCAGTTCGCGATGATGATCAACCCTGGCGAACTCGATGTTCTCATAGGGTAGATGCGCGAGTTGGTCTGCGGCTTCGTCGATATCGATTCGCCCGGCCCGTGCATCTTCCAGGAGCTTTTTGACCCGATCTCTGGTCACGACGGTGATCTTAGCATAGGCATAGAACGTGGGTTGTGGATCAGTTTGAGATAGCTCAGCGCTGGACGGAAAGCGCACTGCCCGAAATGTGACGTCATTTGACAGTCCTCGCCGCGGTACGATAGGCTGAAATCCCGTGAAGGGAGCAGCCGTAGCGATAATCCCTGCGCGGTACGCCTCGACTAGATTGCCGGGCAAGCCGCTCCTCCCACTCGCAAGAATTCCGATGATAATGCATGTAGTCGAACGCGCGTCGCGTGCTCGGCTGGTCGGGCGCGTGATTGTGGCGACCGACGATCAACGGATCGCGGATGTCGTTCGCCGCGACGGTGCAGAAGTATTGCTCACTTCGTCATTCGCCGCGTCGGGCACCGATCGTGTAGCAGAAGCCGCCGCGTCGCTCGACGCTGAGATTATCGTAAACGTCCAGGGCGACGAACCCCTTATTGAGCCTTCAACCATCGACGCCGCGATCGAGCCGCTCATCGACGATCCGAAGCTGCTGATGAGCACCACCTCCGAGCCCATCGTTTCAGTCGACGATGTGTTCAGCCCGAGTGTTGTGAAAGTAGTCACAGACTCGCTTGGCTTTGCGCTCTACTTTTCTCGCTCGCCGATCCCTTATATCAGGGCAGTTGATGGCCTCACGCTCGAGGAGTCGTTGCGGGAGGACCCTGCCCTGTTGTCTAATTACCGCAAGCATTCAGGGCTATACGCTTATCGCAGCCGGTTTCTGAAGCAGTTCGCCAGCATGGAGCCTTCGCCGCTCGAGCGGCTGGAAGCTCTCGAACAGCTTCGGGCGATCGAGAACGGCATCAAGATTCGCGTCGTACCGGTGACCCACCGGTCCGTCGGCGTTGACACTGAGCAGGACTACGAACGAGTAAAACGTATGATCGAGGAGAACGCTTAATGACCAAGTATATTTTTGTGACCGGCGGAGTCGTGTCGAGTTTAGGCAAGGGGCTCGCCGCGGCGTCCATCGGGTGCCTGCTTGAAGCCCGCGGCCTGAAGGTGACACTGCAAAAACTCGACCCGTACATCAACGTCGATCCCGGTACGATGTCGCCCTTCCAGCACGGCGAAGTGTTCGTCACTGATGACGGCGCGGAAACCGACCTCGACCTCGGCCATTACGAACGATTCACTCACGCTCAACTGACTCAAGCCAACAACTGGACCACCGGTCGAATATATCTTTCTGTTATTAACAAGGAACGCCGCGGTGATTACCTCGGTAAGACAATCCAGGTCATTCCGCACGTCACCAACGAAATCAAAGATGCAATCCGCGGCGTCGCCGATGGACCGGACGTCGTCATCGTCGAAGTAGGCGGGACAGTCGGCGACATTGAATCATTGCCGTTTCTCGAGAGCATCCGCCAGATGGGCAACGAAGTCGGACGCGAGAACGCGCTGTTTATTCACCTGACGCTGGTGCCGTTCATTGCGGCTTCCGGCGAGTTGAAGACAAAGCCGACTCAGCACTCGGTCAAAGAGCTTCGCGAGATCGGTATTCAGCCGGATATCCTGATGTGCCGGTGCGATCGTCCCCTGCCCCACGATATGAAGGCCAAGATCGCGCTCTTTTGCAACGTGCGGGAAAACGAAGTGATCACCGCGCAAGACGTAGAGACAATTTACGAAGTGCCGCTGATGTTCGCCGGGCAGGGGCTCGACGATATGATCGTCAAGAAGCTGGGCTTGAACGCCGGTGATCGGGACTTGCGACGCTGGACCGAGCTTGTCGAGACGATCAAAAACCCGGAGGCGTCGGTAACCATCGGCATCGTCGGGAAGTACGTCGAGCTTGAAGACTCGTACAAGAGCCTTCACGAGGCCCTGATTCACGGCGGAGTCGCGAACAAGCTGCGAGTACAGATTCGTTGGATCGAGTCGGAAGACTTGATGGAAGACCCAAACTGGGAGGACCGGCTGCGGGACTTCGATGCGATATTGGTGCCGGGTGGCTTCGGCAAACGCGGGATCGCTGGCATGCTTCGAGCGATCAACTACGCGCGTCGCGGGCAGACTCCATATTTCGGGATATGCCTGGGCATGCAGTGCGCGACGATCGAGTTTGCGCGCAACGTATGCGGGCTTGAAGGCGCGGACTCGACTGAGTTTGACGACGAGGCCGCGCACCCCGTGATCTTCAAGCTACGCGACTTGATCGGGGTCGAAGCGATGGGTGGAACGATGCGCCTGGGTGCCTACCCCTGCCTATTGAAAGAGGGCTCGCTTGCCGCGAACACTTATGGCGCCAGTGAAATCAGCGAGCGTCATCGCCATCGTTACGAGTTCAATCCGCGCTTCGAAGATGAGCTTGGCGGCCACGGCCTTGTCTTCTCAGGCAAGTCGCCGGACGGCAAGTTCATCGAGATAGTCGAGCTGCCAAACCATCCCTGGTTTCTCGGCTGCCAGTTTCATCCGGAGTTCAAATCCAAGCCGCTTGATCCTCATCCGCTGTTTGTTTCGTTCATCCGCGCCGCATACGAGCATCGTGTGCGCGACGAGGCTACCGGGGAGCGCGCCGATGCCGCCGCGCCGCGTGAGGGTATTGAAGAACACGAATGGAAGATCGGCGCGTCGAGCGACTAGCTCTAAGTCGCAACCTCGGGCGTCTCAGAGTCTTGCGGTTAGTAAGCGTCGAAACAATGCGAACCGCGGAGGCGCGGAGACCCAGAAACGGCGCTGAGAAATTGAAATTAGGAGACCACTTCTCCTTTCGTTTCCTTGACTCGAACTCCGCCACTGCATAAGATACGCCCGCCGTTGGCTGCGGCATATTCTTGACCCGGGCACTGGTCTTCTATTGGCCTCATCTGAATGCATCTGAGCCGATCGCAAAAGCGATCAACTTTCTGAGGGTTTCACTCTCAGCCCAATACAAGTGGTAACTCTATTCTGAGATCAGTTGGAGGATTAACCCATGAAAAGAACAGTTTGGAGATCAATGAGTCTCGCGTTGTGCGTTGCGGTAACAGCGTTGCTCGCCTTCGCCCAGAACACAGCCCAGCAGAAGGTCGCCTCGGCTAAGAAACCGATGACCAGGCAGGCGAAACCAACGGCAACCGCGCCGGCACCGGACTGGTACTCGGTTGCCTTAGTTCGCGTCAAACCGGATATGGTGACCGAATGGGAGGATTTGCAAAAGAACGTCGTCAACCCGGCGCTCAAGAAATCTGGCTTGAAGGAGCGCAGCGTTTTCCAGACTGCGGTCTTCGGCACGGCGTTCGAGTACGTGGTAATCACTCAGATCACGAACTTCGCCCAATTCGACGAGCCGATGTCGCCGTTGAGAAAGACCCTCGGAGAGGACGCTTACCGCGATTACCTGACAAAGTCCCGACGCTGTATCGTGAGCACACAAACGGTCGCCGCCCAGTCGCGGCCGGACCTGAGCTATATGGGCAAGGTCACCTCGATGACCGGTCCCCCCAAGCTCGCGGTGGTGAACTCAATCAGCGTTGTGCCCGGCCGGGCAACCGCCTTCGAGAACCTGGTGAAAACCGATATTCTTCCGGTCATGAAGAAGGCGGATGTGATCGGTTACTTCATGAACCAGACCATGTTTGGGGGCGATGGATACGAATATACATCGGTGGTCTTCCTTGACAGCTTTGCGGACCTCGGCAAAGGATCGCCTTTCGTGAGGGCGCTCGGCCCGCAAGGCGCCGCGACGCTTTTTGCCAAGGTTGCGGGATTGATTGCGCACCAGGAGAGAACGATCGCGCGCTTCAACCCGGACCTTAGCTTTGGCCCGGGCGGTAATTAAGAGTCTGAGACGGGCTGTGGCGCATCAAGCGCCTTGATCCCGCGAAGGGCTTGGCTTGCGGGCGCGTCCGAAGGATGCGCCCGCGTTTACACTTGGGCGGGATAGCCTCCAAACGCACTACACAGCCAGCCTTGTGGTCCCACAGAAATAACTCTAGCCCTCATGCAGGCGTTTGGTATACTTTCGTTGCAATGGCAGTCTGTATCAAATGTAGGAAGGCGTCGAAGGTGTTCAGGCTTGCGAGGTGCACTCAGTGCTTCAAGCCGGTATGTGAGAACTGCGCCTTCCGCAAATACGGCCAGAAGTTTTGCGGCGAAAGCTGCTCGGTTTCTTTTTTCTTTGGCACAGGCGAGGAAGAAGAGATCGAAATCTAGCCTGTCGTTCCTGGAGTCCAAACGATGAACCTTTCCCGGCGCCCCCGCCGACTTCGCCGCACCGAATCCATCCGCGCGCTGATTCGCGAAACCAACCTCACTCCGAATGACTTTGTTTACCCGCTCTTTGTCTGCGAAGGCGAAGGAGTCAGACGCGAGATCGGTTCGATGCCCGGCTGCTTCAACCTGTCGGTGGACGAGCTTGTAAGAGAGAGCGAGGCCGCTCGCGCTGACGGAATCGGATCGATCATCCTGTTCGGCGTGCCCGATGAGAAAGACGCTTCAGGCAGTCAGGCTTATGCCGAGGACGGCATCACTCAGCGAGCCATCAGAGCGGTCAAGCGCGAGGTGAAAGACGTTTTGGTGATCGCGGACGATTGTTTGTGCGAGTACACCGATCACGGTCACTGCGGGTTGATTGAGGCCGGCGAAGTGTTAAACGACCCGACGCTTGACCTCTTGGCTCGCACGGCGGTCTCGCAAGCCGAAGCCGGCGCCGACATCATCGCCCCTTCCAACATGATGGACGGTTTCGTTGAGGCGATCCGCGCGGTTCTGGATGCTGCGGGCTTTGAGCACATTCCAATAATGTCTTACGCCGTGAAGTATGCTTCGGGGTTTTACGGGCCGTTCCGGGAAGCAGCGCAATCGACTCCGCGGTTCGGCGACCGCCGCGGGTATCAAATGGACCCAGCGAACGCGCGCGAAGCGATAAAGGAAGCTGAGCTTGATGTAGAGCAGGGCGCTGACATCCTGCTCGTCAAGCCGGCGTTGCCTTATCTGGACATCATCCGCGCGGTTCGCGAGAGATTTGATCTGCCGGTTGCCGCTTATCAAGTCTCGGGCGAGTACGCGATGATCAAAGCTGCCGGGAGGCTCGGATGGATAGATGAACAGCGCGTTGCATTCGAGTCGCTGACGTCGATCAAGCGCGCTGGCGCCGATATCATTCTCACCTACTTCGCCCGCGAGATAGCGAAGCAACTGTCCTGAAGCGTAGCATTCTTCCAAAGATGAGCAAGTTGTTCAAATTGCCATTCAATCAGGCTGGATTGATCTGGGTCGTATTGGGATCGGTTCTGCTCGGCCCTTCGTTCGGACGGCAGGCGTCCAGCAGGGTGCTTGTTCAAGAACGAGTTTCCTCTCACGCTCAACAGAACTCCCCTCAACCTGAAACCCTGGACTCGCTTCGTGCCCGAATCGCAGCTCACATTGCGCAGCCGCGATTCTCAGCCGCGACCTGGGGAATCAAGATCGTTTCGCTGGACTCGGGCAAGACGCTCTTCGAGCACAATCCCCAGAAGTACTTCAACCCTGCTTCAAACGCGAAGCTTTACACGGCAGCTCTCGCTCTAAACAGGCTGGGAGGCGATCTGCGTATCAAGACTTCGCTGTACTCAGCCTCAAGAGCGGATTCAAATGGAACCTTGAAGGGAGACTTGATTGTCTACGGGAGGGGCGATCCGACGATGGCCGCTCGTCTGAACGAGGGCGATTACTGGAAACCACTCGATCCACTTGTTGCGCAAATCGTGAATGCGGGCGTCAGGCGAATCGAAGGGGATCTGATCGGCGACGAGAGCTTCTTCAGCGGTCCGCGGTTCGGATCTGGCTGGGAATGGGATGATCTACAGGCTTACTACGGGGCCGAGGCGTCGGCGCTCACGTGCAACGACAATTCGATCGACCTCTTTGTAAAGCCTGCCGAGCGAGTCGGCTTGCCGTGCAAGATAACCACAGGCCCGGTTACATCTCTTGTAACGATAATCAATCGAAGCCAGACAGGCGCGAAGGGGACGGAGACTCGAATCTCGGTTTATCGTCCTGTCGGCGAGAACATCATCTATGTGTCGGGACGCGCGGCGATCGACGGCGAGGGGTACACGGGTTCGTACGCGGTTCATAACCCCGCCAGCTTATTCGTAAACATGCTCAAGGAGGCGCTCGCGCGACGGGGGATCACCGTAACGGGGCGCACTCGGACGATCGACTGGAAGTATCGCGAGGTGACGCCGCTCGATCTCAGCAAGCTGATCGAGATCGGCTCGATCGAGTCCATGCCGATGAGGGACATTATTCGTGAGACCCTCAAGCCTTCGCAGAACCTTTGGGCTCAGTTACTGCTTCTGCAAGTGGGCGCCTCAGGCGGCGGTCCGGCTGCTGCAACACGGGCACAGGACGACGCCACAAAAGAGAGCAGAGGCGCAGAGGGGCAGAGGAGCAAGACCGCAACGCCGTCTGCCGGCGCGGGGATCCCAACGCCTTCCACTGCGCTTACGACTGAAGAGATGGGCGTCGAGTCTATGCAGGAGTTTCTCGCCGACGCCGGAATAAAGGACGGCGAAGTGTTATTGGAAGAAGGAGCCGGCTTGAGTCGCCGGGATGTGATAACTCCGAACGCGACCGTCGCGCTTCTCGCGTTCATGAGTCGCCATCGGTTGTCTGAAGCTTATAGGAACGCGCTTCCGATCGCGGGAGTTGATGGGACGCTTGAACGGCGAATGAAAGGAACTTCGGCGGCGGGCAATGTCCGCGCAAAGACCGGGAGTCTCCGCTATGTCTTCACGCTGTCCGGATATGTTTCGACTGCGTCCGGTGAGCGGCTGGCCTTCTCGATAATGTTAAACAACTACTACAACGCGGAACGAAGCGCAGCATTGCGCGATCCCTCGTCGGCTCCAAAAGCCGCGATCCCGCAGCCCCGCGAAGACCTGGACGCAATCGCCATTATGCTCGCGGCTTTCACCGGCAAGAGCCAGTAGACTTCACGCCACGAAACTCACGGAGTTATTACTATCCTAAGCGGCTGGGACTGCACGGTAACCGGCTGACCATCGGTCAGGCTAACCGTAAATGTGAATGTCCCGGTTGCGGTCGGCTTGCCCGAGATCACTCCCGTAGCCGCGTTCAATGTCAATCCCGTCGGAAGTGCCCCGCTCGCAACCGCCCATGTGTACGGCGCTTTGCCGCCAGTGAACAGGAGCTGATACGAATAGTCGACATTAATCCGGCCGCTCGTTAGATCGCCCGCGCTTGTGATCACCAGAGGCGCGGGATCGACGATAATTCGCAGAGTATCCGATACGACGTTTATCGGCTGCTGATCCCTCAGCCTGACGGTGAAGGTGAACGTGCCGTCCTCAGTTGGCGTGCCGCTGATCGTACCCGTCTGAGTGTCCAGCAACAGCCCTGCAGGTAGTGCTCCGCTCGCGATTGCCCAGGTGTAAGGGGGGTCTCCTCCCTTCCTCTGAAGCACAAACGAGTACGCCGAGCCCACCGTGGCTTTCGTCAAATCTCCCGTGGTCAGAATAATCAGCGGACCTGGTACCACCGTGATCGAGATAGGATCGGAGATAGCGGTTGTCTGCGTCGAGTCAGTTACTCGAACAGTGAAGGTTGGGAGCGGGAACGAGGAGACATCTGTCGGAGCGCCGGAAATTATCCCTCTTGCGGGTCCGAGTGTTAGTCCCGGAGGCAGTGATCCCGTCCCCAAACTCCAAGTGACTGGAGAAACGCCGCCGGTGTAGAACAGCTGCTGAGAGTATTCGACGCCAGTGCTTCCTTGAGGCAGAGGACCGCTGCTTATGACGCGAAGCGGCGGTATGTCAGACAAGATGGTCAGCGTAAACCTCGCAAGCACAGAGGCCCCGGCTGAATCGGTCGCGCGAACTGTAAAGGCGAAGTTGCCGACATCCGTGGGTGTGCCCGAGATCACACCTGACAAATTCAATGAAAGACCAGGGGGTAGCGAATCTTGAGCTATCGCCCACGAGTACGGCGGCCTGCCGTTGGCCGCGACGAATTGGAAATTGTACGGCTCGTTCTTAGTGCCGCGCGGCACGTTGGTAGTGACGACCGTGAGAACTTGATTCTGGAAGACGACCGGGCGGGAGCCAGCCAGGGTTGCATTACCCGACGCGTCCAGCAGCCGAACGGCAAGCGTGTGGTCGCCGTTGCTGAACCTGGTAGTGTCGAGGCTGAAACTGAATCCCGCGTGCGCGGCGTTCGGGAAACTGCCCCATACCACTCCGATGTCCGGCCGGCTCAAGCCATAAATAGCTTCGCTGACCTTCTGATTGTCTATGAGGACTTCAACCACCGACACACCCACATTATCCAGGGCCCAACCGCTTCCGGTTGCGGTGTTGTTGAGCGTCGCGCGGAAGTCCGGAGTCTCGAGCGTGCCGAATGGCGCCAACTTATCGGCAGGTTTGACGGTGACCGCGAGCGTTCGGGTGACCGACTGCTGTGCGGAGTCAGTAACGCGCACGACGAAGACGCTTGTGCCGGGAGACGCAGGCGTGCCGGAAATCGTGCCGTCCGCAGAAATATTTAATCCGGCCGCAAGGCTGCCGCTCGCGAGGCTCCAAGCGTAGGGAGGAACACCTCCTGCAGCGCTCACCGTCTGTGAATAGAAGTGTTCTGCTGATGTCTCGGGCAGTGAAACTGTCAGGATCACCAGCGGAGGAGGCGGCAATGTTACGGTTATGAACAGCGCCTTTACATTCGAAGTGCCCAGCGAGTCTTTGACTCGAACTGTGAACGACGCACCTCCGACAACAGTAGCTCTCCCGGAAATAACGCCCTGAGCGCTCATCGTCAACCCAGCCGGCAGAGCGCCACTGTCAATCGTCCACGTGTAAGGACCGAGGCCTCCGAATGCCTCGAGCGTTGAGTTGTACACAAGTCCTTGCAACGCCAGTGGAAGCGAGTCCGTTCTTATCGCCAATGGCGGAGGTGGCGGGCCAACCTCGATACTGAACGGACTGGACGCCAGCCGGTCGTTCCTATCGTACGCGCGCACCGTGAAATCGAAAGTGCCTTGCGCAGTTGGAGTGCCGGACAGCACTCCGTCCGACGACAACGTTATGCCATCGGGCAACACCCCGAATTTCTTCTTCTTCTTTTTCTTGACCCATTCATACGGCGGGCTTCCGGCGGTTGCCTTGAGCTCGACGCGATACGGCAGGCCGACGGCGCCAACCGGAAGAAGGCTCGCTGTGAGTATGGTGAATTGAGGCGGCGGGTCTACATCTATCGACAGCGACTTGGTTACCGAGAGACCGCTTTGATCGCTGACTCGCAGCTCGAACTCAACTTCGCCCGGCAAAGTGGGCCTTCCGGAGATCACGCCAGTAGCCGAGAGCCCCAAACCTTCGGGCAGTTTTCCGCTGGTGAGCTCCCAGC
>DATMCM010000266.1:0-13531 GCA_035558335.1 Blastocatellia bacterium
CAGCGCAACGCGGGCTTTCCCAAGCGGCGCCTCATCGATCACCGGTGGATGTCCGACCTTCAGCAGAAACAACAACACTAGCGCCCACAGAAAATAGACCGGGGGTTGATGCAGATAGAAAGCAAGCGCTGCCAGACTCACTACCGCGACGGCTGTAAGAGCCGACACCCACTTGTGAAGCTGACGCCCCACGAGCGCATAAAGCACGTGCCCGCCGTCGAGTTGTCCCACCGGGAAAAGATTCAGCGCGGTGACCAGCAGCGTTCCCCAGGCCGCCCAGTAGATCGGGTTCCACTCGATCCACTTCGGGAGACCCAGAAGGTCGGTGATGACTATGAAAAGCAGGGGGTCGTGGAACTGGGCGGCTCCGGTGAGGCTCGCAGTGTCTGCCGGCATCGCTGCCTTCGCGAAAACCAAACCTATCACCGAAGCCGGCAACGCGAACGCGAAGCCCGCCAGCGGTCCAGCGATCCCGATGTCAAAGAGCGCTCGTCGGGAGCTGATCGGCGCTTTGATCTTTATGACTGCGCCGAAAGTACCGAACAGCGTGATCGCGGGCGGCGCGGGTATAAAGAACGGGAGGGTCGCGCGAATGCCGTAATACCTGCAGGCAAAGTAGTGTCCGAGTTCGTGAGCTCCCAGAATTGTCAGCAGTGTAAAGGTGAACAGCAGTCCCTTCGCGAGCGGTTCAAGGTTTCCGCTAACTGTTTCCGTCAGGACCGCAATCAGCGGGCCAACTACCGAGCCAATCACCGTCGAATCGTCGGGGACTGGAATCGAAAGCGCCGCGCCGGTAAGCATCGTTGTCACACCGGTCGCGATTAACAGCGCAGAGTGGAGCAGAATTCGCGAACCCGTCAGCTCGCTTTCGCGTCGAGTCCGCGTGAACTCATCTCGTGTTCGTTGGAGTTGGACTTCTGGAAACAGGTACGGCTGGTCGGCGTTTTCCACGGGTTTAGAATACAGCCTTCGAATGCTTTGCTGTCAACCAAACGCACGATCGAAGAAGAAAATCAGCTCGCGAAATGGTGGGGGGATGATTGAAGGTGAAGACGGAGCGAGTCCGCAACTCCTCGCGTGCGCGAGACGAACTGGGAATTTGCAAGACGACCCGGCTCAGGATTGGAGTTCTTTCCCGGGTTTGAACCGGATGGTTTTGCCGGGCGGGATGTCGGTGACCTCGCCGGTGCGAGGGTTACGGCCGACGCCGCGTTTGCGTGGCTTGACTACGAACACTCCGAAGCCGCGCAGCTCGATCCGTTCGCCTCGCTGCAAGGCGGACTTCATCGCGTCGAACAGCGCTTCAACGGCTGCTTCCGCCTTTATCTTTGGAACGCCGGTAGTGTTGGCGACAGTATTCACAATATCAAGCTTGATCACGTTGGCCTCCGTAGCCGATTCAGTCTGAAAGCCCGTTTGGAAAGGCCTGCATTATAAGAAGCAAGGTGAGGACTGTCAATACGTACGCCACCCGGAGTCCACTAGCGTGGCGCAAGTTGCCAGCTTGCGGATTCGATCCCGCAAGCTGGCAGCTTGCACCACGCAGAAGGGAATCTGTTCGAACAAAGCTTATAGAGCGCAGCGCGGCGATACGGGCTTCGACTGCTTGGCGGTTCAATTAGCGACGTGTAGAATTGTTAGTTCGTGATGCTCCCAAAAGGTTGTCTGTGCGGGCGCGCTCGCAGAACCAAGCTTGGAGGCGCGATGGATTTTGAGTTAAACGAAGATCAACAACAGATCAAACAGACGATTCGCAAGTTCGCTGAGGCCGAGCTTGGGCCGCACGTTTCCGAGTGGGATGAGGGGCAACACTTTCCCGTCGAGCTTCTGCCAAAGTTCGCCGAGCTTGGAATAATGGGAGTTCTCGTTCCCGAAGAGTATGGCGGCGCGGGAATGGGCTACATCGAATACGCTGCGATAATAGAGGAGCTCGCGCGCGTCGATCCTTCGATTGGGCTCTCGATAGCGGGCCACAACTCGCTGGGGGTCGGCCACATTCAGATCGCTGGAAGCGAAAGACAAAAGCAGAAGTATCTGGTTCCGCTTGCGCGAGGCGAGCACTTTGCTGCGTGGGGACTGACCGAGCCCAGTTCGGGTTCCGACGCAAGCTCGATGCGCACGACCGCCGTTCGCCGCGACGGGGGCTGGGTGCTGAACGGCTCGAAGAACTTCATCACTAACGCGACCTTCGCCGAGACAACTGTTGCGCTGGCGATCACCGACCGCACGACCGGTTCGCACGGAATCTCGGCCTTCATCATCGAGCGGGGCGCTAAGGGTTTCTCGGTGGCGAAGAAAGAAAACAAGGTCGGGATGCGAGCAAGCGACACCGCTGCGCTGGTCTTCGACGATTGCTTCGTGCCGGGCGAAAACTTGATTGGCGAAGTCGGTCAGGGCTTTGTTCAGGCGATGAAGGTGCTCGACGGCGGGAGAATTTCAATCGCGGCCCTGGCGGTTGGAATTGCGCAAGGCGCTTACGAGGCTGCGCTCAAGTATGCAAAGGAGCGCACCCAGTTTGGACGGCCGATCGCGGAGTTTCAGGCGATTCAGTTCAAGCTGGCGGATATGGCTACCCAGATCGACGCGGCGCGCCTGCTGACTTATCGCGCTGCTGCTATGAAGAGCAATGGCAAGACCACGACTCGCGAGTCGTCGATGGCAAAGCTTTACGCTAGCGAGGTCGCGGTTCGGGTAGCCGAAGAATCGGTGCAAATACACGGCGGGTACGGCTATATCAAAGACTATCCGGCCGAGAAGTACTGGCGCGACTCGAAGCTGTGCACGATCGGCGAAGGCACAAGCGAGATCCAGCGAACCGTCATCGCCCGCCAGATACTGAGAAGCTAGCAGCATCCGCACTACAGAGATCAGAATTAATGAAGCGAAAAGCCGTCTTGATAACCGGTTCCCTGATAGCTGCGGTGGGCTTCGCGTCACTGTGGCAACATTCCTGGAGAGCGAATTCGATGGATGGCGCTTACTCGGAGGCGGGGGGCGCTTTTGGGATGACAACCTGGGAATCGATGAACAGCAAAGCAATCGTCCAAGAATCCGAATCCACCTATTCCAGTACAGAAGAAGCCAGGAAGCATTTCCAAGACCTGTTGAAGGAACCCGGGACAATAATTGAGAGCAGCGCATCGCAAGGGTCTGCAGGCGATGAAAGAATCGTCAAAGTGTTCGGCAGTTTTGACACAGAGGGTGGAGCAGCAAAGATCATGAAGCGTAGAGCGAACAAGATTGAGCTCATAGATGCTGGTTCTTTGACTTATGCCTTGGCTTTTGAGAGAGCATGGTTGAAGCTGCAGTTCTAGGACCACATCCCCTTAACTATGACCGTGACCGAAGGAATCCTCAGCGGCGACAAGCTTGCCATCGCGCGCGCAATCAGCGCGGTGGAAGACGCTCGCTCGGATTCGACCGAATTGCTCAAGGAGATATTCCCGCACACGGGCAAAGCGCTGATAGTCGGCATCACCGGCGCTCCGGGCGCGGGCAAGAGCACGCTTGTTGACAAGCTGGCCGCTCACTACCGCGCGAGTGGCGATACAGTGGGGATCATCGCGGTCGACCCTTCGAGCCCGTTTACCGGAGGCGCGATTCTCGGCGACCGCATCCGCATGCAGAACATGGCGACCGATCCCGGTATCTTTATCCGAAGCATGGCAGCGCGCGGAAACCTGGGTGGACTTGCCCGCGCAACTGTGGACGCCGTGGCGATACTCGATGCTGCCGGATATGATAAGCTCATCATCGAAACGGTTGGCGTCGGTCAGGATGAGGTTGACGTCGTCAAGACGGCTACGGTAACGGTGGTTGTGCTCGTCCCGGGGATGGGCGACGACATCCAGGCCATCAAGGCCGGAATCATGGAAATCGGCGACGTGTTCGCGATCAACAAGGCCGACCGCGAAGGCGTTTTGCGAACCGAGCGAGAGCTTGAATCGCTGCTTTCCATTTCGGAGAGATCGGATGGCTGGACGCCGCCAATAGTCAAGACAATAGCTACTGAGGACAAGGGGCTCGAGGCACTCACCGACGCGATTGCAAGCTACACCGAGTTTGTTGAGGCGCGCAGCCAGCCATCTGAACGCCGCCGAGCAATCCTGGCCGAGCACCGTATCATCGAGATCTTGCGCGATCGCCTCCTGAGGGTCGCCCTGGAAAGGGGCGTGAGCCAAACCGAGTTGCGCGCGATGGCTGAATCGGTAGCCGATCGCCGCCGCGATCCGCATTCGGTGGTCGACGAGATCATTGAGAGATTGGGAATTAGTCCGTAGTCAGTAGCTCGTGCGCCAAGAATCGCCTCGATCCTCGGTGCACGAGCTACGGACTACTGACTACGGTCTACGGACTACTGACTAACACTGACGCTCATGAAAATAGATCACTTAGGAATCGCTGTTCGCTCGATATCGGATTCGCTGGGCTTTTACCACGACGCGCTTGGGATGGAAGTCAGGGCTGCCGAGGCAGTCGAAGACCAGGGCGTTCGCGTAGCGCTGCTCCCGGTTGGCGAATCACGAATCGAGCTTCTGGAGCCATGTTCAGAGGACACGCCGGTCGGGCGGTTTATCGCCAAACGCGGTGAGGGGCTCCATCACATCTGCTATGAGGTCGAGGACCTGGAGTCCAAGTTGGAAGACCTCAGATCGCGCGGGGTGCGGGTGCTCGATGGTTACCCGCGGCGCGGAGCCGAAGGAAAACTTGTCGCTTTTCTACATCCAGCGAACGCAAACGGCGTTCTAGTTGAACTGGTTCAGAAAGCGAAAACATCGGAGGAACACTGAATGAAACTACCAGTCAAAGTCATCGTAGCAATCCTGGTTGTCCTTGCCGTAGCGAGCGGGGCGCTCTGGAACCAGAGCTGCACGTCGGGACCCAAATCCGTCAAGCTCTCGGCGCACGACATGGAGCTTCTCTTCAAGGAGTTGCTGCCGCCGGCGCAACAGCAAGAGATCGCCGCCAGCCCGGAAGAGAAAAAGAAACTCGTGGAGAAGCTCAAGCAAGTCCTGGCGCTGGCCCAGGCTGCCGAACAGGAAGGTTACCTTCAGCGGCCCGAGATCGCCTCGCAAGTCGCGCTTCAGAGCGACTTGACGCTCGCTCGCGCTTACCGGAAGAGCAATCCGGATGCGAAGGTTGGCGACGACGAGATCAACGCCTATCACGCTGCAAACCCCAAGGATTTCGATGCGTTTCTACAGGGCAATCCTCGCTTGCAGCAACAGGCGCAGGACGCCCAGCGCGACATGATCAAGAAGCAGTATGGTGAGGTCAAGGTGCTGGCCGAGCACGCTCGCAAGGATAAGATAGATCAGCAAGACCTGACCCGGCTTCAAGTGCTTCTCGACCGCAGTTCGGCGCTGGCCGGAGCCTACATGAACGACCTTCAGAAGAACTCCGACAAGCTGGTCAGCGACGGCGACATCGAACAATACTTTGCCGATCATGGTTCGGAGTTCGACGAGGTTCGCCTCCGCCACATCCTTATCAGCATTGAGCCAAAACCGGCCGGCGACGAAGAAGGCGCTGAAGCCAAGGACAAGAAAGACGCTCCCAAGCCGCCGACGAAAGAAGAAGCCAAAAAGAAGGCAGAGGCCCTTTTGGCTCGGGCGCGCAATGGCGAAGACTTCGCCAAGCTCGCGAAGGAGAATTCCGACGATCCTGGCTCCAAGGATAAGGGAGGAGAGTACGACTTCTTCGGAAGGGGAAGGATGGTGCCCGAGTTTGAGGAGGTGGCCTTCAAGCTCAAACCCGGTGAAATAAGCGAGCCGGTCGAGACTCAGTTTGGCTATCACATAATCCTCCTGGAGGAACGCCGCGCGGCCACGTCGGCGAGCGATCCGAAGGTCCGCCAGCAGATCACCGATAAGCTGAAGCAGGAGAAGGTCGAAGCGCGGGTTGATGAAATAACAGCGGCAAGCTCGGTCGAGGTGGCAGAGAATTTCGATACCACGCCGAAACAACCATCGACGGAGGCTATGCCAGCGCCAGCTGAAAAACAGTAAAGAAGTCAGTAGTCCGTAGCTCGTGCTTCAAGCTCTCACTCGACCTTGAGATTACCAGCTACGGACTACTGACTACGGACTACGGACTACGGACTATTGGAGGAACATTGTCACAAGCCAGAATCGGCGTCATCGGGGGAAGCGGTCTCTATCAGATGCCGGCGCTCACTCAGATCGAAGAAGTGCAGGTAGCGACTCCCTTCGGCGAGCCGTCCGACGCGTTCGTGGTTGGAACTCTCGCGGGACAACGGGTCGCATTCTTGCCGAGGCACGGTCGCGGTCATCGCCTTTTGCCAACCGAGATTCCATTCCGCGCCAACATCTACGCAATGAAACTGCTTGGCGTCGAACGAATCATATCGGCCAGCGCGGTCGGCTCGCTCCGCGAAGAACTAAAGCCGATGGACATCGTCTTTCCGGACCAGTTCTTCGACCGCACGCGTCAGCGGGCTTCAACTTTTTTCGGCGGCGGCATTGCGGCGCACGTGACCTTCGCCGACCCGGTTTGCAGGGATCTGGTCGACACCCTGGAACAGGCTGCCAGAGCTGATCTGAAAGGCATCGGCCTGCATCGCGGCGGCACCTATCTCTGCATGGAAGGCCCAGCCTTCTCCACAAGAGCCGAATCCGAAACCTATCGCTCGTGGGGAATGTCGGTCATTGGAATGACCAATCTCCAGGAAGCCAAGCTCGCCAGGGAAGCCGAGATCTGTTATGCGACGATGGCGCTCGTAACCGACTATGACTGCTGGCACTCGGATCACGACTCGGTCACGGTTGAGATGGTGATCGAGTATCTGAATCGCAACGCGGAAAATGCGCAGAAGCTGATCGCCGGCGCGGTCGCGCGACTCGCCGGCGCCGAGCGCTCCTGCAAGTGCGCCCATTCTCTGCGACATGCTATCATTACCGCGCCGGATAAGGTCGCGCCTGAAGCCAGAGAACGACTGAGCGCGATCATCGGCAAATACCTGAATTGAAGTTGAGGGACGAGCGATGCCAGGCTTGAAGTTAATTGCCATATTTCTCGTTTGTTTGCTGTTCACCGTAGCAGTGCCGGCCGCGAAGCTCGCAGCGCAAGGCCCGACTCGCGGGCCAGTCGAGGCGACTCGCGACGCGGAGATGGAGATCAAGGCCAAGCACAACCTCGAAACGGCCCGCTGGTATCTGACCAAGCGAAAGGCGTACCAGGGCGCGCTCGACAGGCTTCAGGAAATCATGGACGGCTATCCGGAGTTCTCGCGAATCGACGAGGTCGTGTTCTGGATGGGCGAAGCGAACCTGAAGCTGAAAAAGAATGACAAGGCTGAGGAGCTCTTCGGCAAACTATTGAAAGCCTACCCTTCGAGTGAGTTTGCGAAGAAGGCTCGCGAGCGGCTCGATGAGTTGAAGGCAGAACCCGAAAAGAAATAGACGCGGTGACGATGGGACGGGGAGACGGGGCGATCTCCACTCGCCCTGTTGCCCAGTCTTCCAGTAAGAACGAGGACCAATCATAGATGCCAATTCTTGTGGTGGGCTCCGTGGCGTTTGACTCCGTCAAGACGCCTTTCGGAGAAAGAGATCATATTCTCGGAGGATCGGCGACGTACTTCAGCGTCGCCGCTTCATTTTTTACCGAAGTCCGAATTGTCGCGGTCGTGGGTGATGACTTCGGGCCGAAAGAGGAGGCGGTGTTCCGCGAACGACGCGTGGATATCTCGGACCTCGAGCGGGTGTCCGGCCAGCGAAGCTTTCACTGGAGCGGAGAGTACGGCTTCGACTTGAACGTGGCGCACACTCGCGACACTCAATTGAACGTCTTCGCCGACTTCAAGCCTAAGCTTTCTGCGGCGGCGTGCGAAACGCCATACCTTTTTCTCGGCAACATTCAACCAGACTTGCAGGTTGAAGTACGCAAGCAGGTTGCGGCAAAGCTTGTCGCAGCCGACACGATGAATTACTGGATCAACAATACACCCGATGCGCTGAAGAACATGCTCAGGCACATAGACGTGCTGATCATCAACGACTCGGAGGCGCGCGAGCTCGCGGGCGAGGCAAATCTGGTTCGCGCGGCTCGCCGCATCCTTGGATTGGGACCGCGCCGCCTGATCGTCAAGCGCGGCGAGTACGGAGCCGCGATGTTTACCGGGCAGTCGTACTTCGCGACTCCAGCTTATCCGCTGGAAGAGGTGTTCGACCCGACCGGCGCCGGCGACAGTTTTGCGGGCGGGCTGATGGGCTATCTTGCAGGCACAAACGCACTGGACGACGGCGCGATGCGGCGGGCGATTATCTACGGTTCGGTGATGGCGTCGTTTAACGTGGAGGAGTTTGGCTGCGAGCGCATGCAGCGGCTCACTCACGACGAGATCAATGCGCGCTTCCGCGAGCTACTCGCTTACTCGCATTTTGAGGAAGCTCAGATGCCGCCGTTCTAGCGAATCCCAAAGCCGCGCTTGAAAGCGCTGCCACACAGATGACTCGGGCCAACGACAAGTCAGACTGGTTTGTTTGTGGTATTCGTGTCTTTGAAATCTCGGGGCCGACGCGCTTTCACGATCGGTCACTCGGGAAGACAGACGAGGCATCGCTTCAGACCGCGTCGAGCGGCGGCTTCCTCGCTCAACCCGGTGCGCCGGCAGCCCGACGGCAGATGCGCACGGGTGTGATAATACTCGGCATCGCCTCCGCACCAGTAGACCAACCGCAGCGGCGCGATCGCCAGTTTCGATTCGGCAGCATCTGTTTCGCTCTTTGCCACAGCCGGCTTTGACAAAGAAGTGGCTGATACATTGGCGTCAGGAGCGACCTGTCCCCGGTCCGCCAACTCAGCCCGGAGATAGGACACTGCCATCCACCCGGCTGCGAGCAAGACGATCAGGGCAACAAGCGAGACAACTTTGTTTAGGAACAACAGCAGGTGGGCGCTGCGTAACGGGCTACGAGCTTGGAGGCTTGCCACGGGCTTACGCTCCTTTCGGACCAGCTATTGATGTGATGAGGAAGCGGGAAAGTATCATACCGCCAGGGGCGAGTCAAGCCCGCGCGCACTTTGACAGTCTTCAGTGTTTCGGGGAACTTAGCGTGCTTCTGTGGCTTTAGCCTGGCGTTCGCGAAAGCACGAATGAGGAGCCCGTTGAAACGGGCTCGACGGGACGCGGCCCGTCGTGAACCAGCCTTAAAAGGGCTGGCCTATTTGCCTCCGGAAAAGCCGCGTCAACGCGCCTGGAAAGGAACCGCACCCGCCCTGGATCCGTGTGCAATTTGCTGACGCGCGACAAATGGGTAAAGCAGCCTCTAGCTGCACAGATCAACTCTTAATCGAGGCAAAATTGAACGACATCAGATTCACGAAACTGCAAGGGATGGGCAACGACTTTCTCGTCGTCGAAGTGTCCGATGTGGCTTTGCTCGATCACGGGAGCGAGGGTGTCCTTCCCGCCGAGCTTGCGATCAAAATGTGCAGCCGCAACTACGGGGCAGGCGCGGACGGGCTGGTCTTTGTCTCGCCATCGAGCGCCGCCGCAGCGGACTTCGCATCGCGCATCTTCAACTCGGACGGAAGCGAAGCAGGTGTGTCGGGAAACGGAACTCGGTGCCTCGCAGCGTATCTCCACCACGCCGGACTTTGGAGCGAGCCTGAGATCAGGATCGAAACCGAAGCAGGCGTGAAGCGCGGCCGGTTAGTCTCACGGCAAGGAGTAAGCTTCGAGTTTGAGTTTGACATGGGCAGACCTGATCTTTCGAGCGAGGCGGTGCCGATGGCGCTCGATCGCCCGCTCGATCAGGTAGTGCGTTATCCGCTCCACCTGGGCGGAGAGATGGTCGAAGTAACTTGCCTTTCGATGGGCAATCCTCAGTGCGTGATTTTCGTCCGGGACCTCGATGCTGTGAACTTGTCGGAGATCGGACCTCTGCTCGAGCATCATCCGGTCTTTCCCGATCGAGCGAACATCGAGTTTGCCCGTGTGATCTCTCGAGACGAGATCGAGATTCGAATCTGGGAGCGAGGCGCCGGGCACACGCTTTCATCTGGGACAGGCTCGTGCGCTTCGGCCATAGCGGCGGCGCTAAACGGTTTCACAAATCGAAGCGTCACGGTCCGAACCGAAGGCGGCGCGTTGCGAGTCTTTTGGGGCGACGAGGGCACGGTTTCGCTTACAGCTTCCGCGGAAGTGATTTACGAAGGGCGCTGGCTAGAGGGGAATAGATGAATCCGAGTGACTGGTTAAAGCTGAGCGGAATAGCGATCGTAGTAGTCGGGCTTGCGTTAAGACTACGCACGACTCTTGTCGTAGTAACGGCGGCGCTGGTCACGGGACTGGCGGCCGGGCTGCCGCTGTTCTCCAGCGAGGGCTTGTTTGAGGGGCTTTCGTTTCTCACCAAGCCGGGCCAGGAAGGAATCATCAATATGCTTGGCCGTGCGTTCTCCGAGAACCGGCTTGTTACATTGTTCTTGATTACGCTTCCGGCGATCGGGCTGGCTGAACGCTACGGATTGCAAGAACAGTCAGCCGCGCTCATACGTCGAATCGCTGCCGCAACAGTTGGGCGATTACTGATCGTTTATCAACTCTTCCGCGTGGTCATCGGGATGATTGGGCTACGGTTCAACGGCCATCCGGCATTCGTGCGACCGTTGATCTTTCCAATGTCGGTAGGCGCAGCAGAAGCCGTCACCGGCGCGCCGAGCGACGACGAGATACCCACGGAAATCCTCGAAAAGATCAAGGCCGCCGACTCCGCAAGCGAAAACTACGGCAACTTCTATGGTCAGAACCTGAGCCCGGTTCAACCCGGCATCCTTCTGGTGGCGGGCGTGATGAACGGACTCGGCTACGCCGTCAGCGTCTGGAGCCTGGTGTGGTTTGCAATTCCGATCGCGACCCTGTCGATCGTCCTTCCGGGGATTCAATTCTATTTGCTCGACAAGTGGATTGGCAGAAAGGCGGCAAGCTCAGAATGCCAATCGCTTTGATTTCGTTCTCGTCGATTTCGAACGCGATCCTCAGCCTTAGCGCGGTATACGCGCTTACCGGTGTGATCCTGCTGGTCTTTGCAGCGATGACCTTTGCCGACCGAGGTAATCGACGTCGCTTTGGCAGCGGGCTGTTCTGGCTGATACTGGGCGTCATCTTCATCTTTGGCACTGACAAGAACGGAGGGCTGCTGCCGCATTGGGTGACGGGACTGCTCGTTCTGGCGATGGTGGCACTGGACGGCGTGGGATGGGTTACTCGCGGAACTCACAACGAAGCTACCAAGGCGGAGCAAGCCGAGCACGCACTCAAGCTAAAGAACAAGATATTCCTGCCGGTGCTTGTGATCCCAGTCGTCACTTTTGTGACAGCCGTGTACTTTCGGGTTCGTGGATTGAACCCGACCGACGGCGCATTGGTAGGTCTTGGATTTGGCGGCATTGCGGCGATACTGGTTGGCTTGCATCTCACAAAAGCCAGGGCGCGCGTCATGTGGAACGAAGGCCGCCGGCTCAACGATGCGATGGGGACAGTTAGCATTCTGCCTCAGTTGCTCGCCTCTCTTGGAGTGATCTTCACGGCGGCGAAGGTCGGCGAGTTGATCGCGCAAGGGATCTACAAGATCGTTCCCGCCGACCATCTGTTCCTGCTGGTACTGGCAAACTGTTTCGGTATGGCGCTGTTCACGATCGTGATGGGAAACTCGTTTGCGGCGTTTCCGGTGATCGCTACTGGTGTGCTTGTGCCGCTGATCATCAAGCCGTTCGGCGTGAACCCCGAGATGGCCGCGATCATCACCCTCACCGCCGGTTCGAGCGGGACGCTTATGACGCCGATGGCGGCGAACTTTAACATTGTGCCCACCGCACTGTTGAACATGCGAGACCAGTATGGCGTGATCAAGTTTCAACTGCCGTTCGCGTTGGCGATCTGGTCATTTCACGTGCTGCTGATGTGGGGGATGATCAAGATGGGTTTCTAGTTTTTGGTTTCTAGTTCTTGGTTTCTGGTTTTTGGTTTCTGGTTTCTGGTTCTAGTGGAGTGTAACCATGAAATTGCTAGCTCTGTACGGGCGGTCCTCCGTGGCCGCCCCTTCTCGAGAAGAGCATTATGCGCTCCAAGAGGGGCGGCCACGGAGGACCGCCCGTACAGGTTCGCTAGCGAAGTCTTTGTTACAAGCCACTAGTAACCAGAAACCAGAAACCAGAAACGGTTCATAGATTTCGTTTGATTCCTTCCGACCCGTGTTGTATAAGTGAGTTGTCACATCTAGCGTTCTTGGATCCCGATAACCCGGTTCTGATTGACGCGACCGCAACGCCCGAGCGAGTCTCGGACTACCGCAGTCGATTTGCTTCAACCACAGCTAAACCAGCGCTACATCTGTATGACAGGCGTTTGCCGCCAAAATTAGGAGATTCAATGGATAGAAAATACAAACAGCGCGGCTATCAAAATGAAGAGAAAGAACAACAAAAGCCGCGACCCGCGCAACCCAGAAACGACGTGCGCGCGCCCAAGATGCCCGCTTTTCGCGAAGTTACCCGGTGCTCTTTGTGCGGGACCTTCGTTAACGTAGACGTAGGGGGAATTGCGATAGATGCCAAGTGCCCGAAGTGCCACAGCGATCTTCATACCTGCAAAAACTGCGTCAGCTTCGATCCCGGAGCGCGGTTCCAGTGCCGCAAACCGATCACCGAACGAATTCCAAAGAAAGATTTGCGCAATGACTGCACGCTGTTCGAGCCTCGAAAGACCATCGAGCGCGAAACTACCACGGCTGTAGCCGAGTCCAAGGACCCGCGGTCCGCGTTCGACAAGCTGTTCAAATAGACCCATCTTTCGAGACGGAGCCTCAAAAGCAGCCACATCTTTAATCGTTTTCTCGCTGCGCTTTACACTCGAGATACAGGTCTGCGTGTGCCTTCTCCAGGAAAGAAAAAATAACCTCATCCGGCCTGGACATACGCGTACTGTCCGGTCGTGAACTTTCAGTTTTCCAGTTCCGCCAGACGGCAAATGAATCCCCATCCGCCGCCGAGCTCGCTGACCGCCAGCATCAGTTCGTTGCTGCCCTTCTTCAATGGAAGGTAGACGACGTCGTTTTCCGGGTTAACGATGCCGAGAAACCCGGGGTCGCGAAAACCTTGAGCACTTCGGCCACGAAATAGAATCTTGCCGTTCAGGAATACGCTGACCTCGTCGCTATAGCCGATGTAGAGCTTTTTCACCTGATCACGGTCGGAATCGATGCTGGTCCGCGCATACACCACCTTCGTCCCCGGCTGGGGTTCCAGGCGTTTCGAAAAGTCGCCTTGAAACGAGACCCGCAGATGAGGGGCCTCGCGATAACGATAGACGACTACAAAGCCGGGCGGCTCCGCCTCGACATCCTGCCAACGTATGACGTCGCTCTCGGAAGGCTGGAGCGGACGCTCCAGATTACGTGCCAGCGCATCGTACGACGGTGAAAGGCTCCACCTGGTCAGAGTCCCAGGCGGCATTGGCGGAAGGTGCCGCTCCCAGGGGGCGTCGGGCGTTGTTCGTATTTCGAAATTC
>DATMCM010000267.1:0-2123 GCA_035558335.1 Blastocatellia bacterium
AACCACGCTGGTCGACGCGATGCTAAAACAGTCAGGGCTGTTTCGAGCAAACGAGGCGACCGTCGAGCGAATGATGGACTCGATGGACCTCGAGCGCGAGCGCGGCATCACGATCATGGCCAAGAACGCCTCGGTCCACTACGGCGGAGTGAAGATCAACATTGTAGACACGCCGGGCCACTCCGATTTTGGGGGCGAGGTCGAGCGGGTGCTCAAGATGGTGGATGGAGTGATGCTGCTGGTCGACGCCAGCGAAGGCCCGCTCCCGCAGACTCGCTACGTGCTGTCAAAAGCGCTGGAGCAAGCGCTTCCCGCCGTCGTGGTCATCAACAAAATAGATCGCCAGGACGCGCGCGCCGAAGAAGTCGTCAGCGAAGTCTTCGACTTGTTTATCGACCTCGACGCAACCGAAGAGCAAGCCGGCTTCCCAATCATTTACACCGTAGCGCGCGAGGGCATCGCTAAACAAGAACTTGCCGAGGGCAGTCAGGACCTCCGCCCGCTGTTTGACGAGATTCTTCGAACGATTCCGCCGCCGGCGGCGCCGCTCGAAAGCGTTCTACAAATGCTCGTAGCGAACCTGGACTACAACGACTATGTCGGGCGGCTCGCGATCGGACGAATCTTCGCCGGCGCAGTCGCAGTAGGAGATCAGGTCTCTATCTGCAAGCTCGACGGGCGGATCGAAAAGACTCGAGTTACCAAACTCTACGCGTTCGAGGGCATGAAACAGGTGCCCATCGAGCGCGCGGAAGCCGGTGAAATCGTCGCGCTTGCCGGAATCGAAGACATCTTTATCGGAGAGACCGTCTCTTCGGCGGATGACCCGCAACCTTTACCCAGGATCACCGTCGATGAGCCGACCATCGCGATGATGTTCAGCGTAAACACGTCCCCCTTCGCCGGTCGCGACGGCAAATACGTCACCTCTCGTAAGATCCGCGAGCGACTCGACAAGGAAACACTTTCAAACGTGGCGATCCGGGTCGAGGAGACCGACTCGATGGACACGTTCAAGGTCTCAGGACGCGGCGAGCTTCAGCTTGCGATTCTTATCGAGATGATGAGACGCGAGGGATACGAACTTCAGGTGTCAAAGCCCGAAGTCATCACCCGCACCCTCGATGGCCGCAAGCTTGAACCGATCGAACTGACTGTGATCGATTGCCCGGAGACTTTCATCGGCGTCGTAACGGAAGCGCTTGGGAGAAGAAAGGGTCGGATGACCAAGATGGTCAATCACGGCACGGGCCGGGTCCGCATGGAGTTCGAAGTCCCGTCGCGCGGATTGATCGGCTTCCGCAGCGAATTCCTCACCGACACCAAGGGAACGGGCCTGTTAAACACGATCTTTCTCAGATGGGACGAATGGCAGGGCACGATCTCTCAGCGGATAAGCGGCGCGCTCGTGGCCGACCGGTCGGGACCCGCGACTACGTATTCACTGTTCAACCTTCAAGAACGCGGCGAGTTGTTTGTGCGGCCGGGTGCGGAGGTCTACGAAGGCATGGTCATCGGCGAGAACGCGCGAGACGTCGATCTTGATGTCAACGTGGTGAAGGAAAAGAAGCTGACCAACATGCGAGCTTCCACGGCGGACGACGCGATGCGCCTGGTTCCCTTCCGCGAGTTATCGCTCGAACAGGCCCTGGAGTTCATCCGCGAAGACGAATTTGTCGAAGTAACTCCGCAGTCGATTCGAATGCGCAAGAAGATTCTGGCTTCTAATCAACGTCCAAAGGGTCGCGTCGTGTGACTCTCTGCGTCTGTCTCTGCGTCTCGGCGTCTCTGCGGTTAGTAGTTCTCGAAGCGTCTAACGCTGCGGTTAATCATTCCTCGAACCCCAAGACCTTCCGTCTAATCCCATCCTTCAGCACCGGCACGTTGAAGTTTATGAGTAATCCGACCGTCCACCCGCCGAGCCTGAGATAGGTGATCAACTGCGCCTCAAACACGGGCGCGATAACCGGCACCGACTTCAACTCCACAGCGACCTTGTTCGCGACGACAAGATCAACCGTGTAACCGTGCCCAAGTTTCACACCCTTGTACTCGAGTGAGACTCCCCGCTGGCGTTCGAAGGGAAGTCCCCGAAGCGTTAACTCTCGGCATAGGCATTCTTC
>DATMCM010000268.1:0-5898 GCA_035558335.1 Blastocatellia bacterium
GCCCGAGCAGATCAGCGAGGTCGGCTCGCGAGCCAACGCAGCCGAAGCGCGCGCGGGACAGGTCGTCAACGAAGCGACCGCCGCCAAGATGACCGCCGAAGGCGTCGAAAAACAGATCACCGCCAAGCTCAGCGAAGTTGAGAACCGAACCGCCCGCGCAGCCGAACAAATCGGCAAAGTCGAAGACCAAGCCTCAGTCCTCTCTACTAGAACTGAAGCCCTCGAGAAAGAACTGGACCGGCGCGCGCGCCAAATCGAGGCGCGAACCGAAGAGCTTGGCGAACGCACCGCGGGACTCAAAGAACGCGAAGAACGGTTTGATCGCCTGCAACGCGCCGCGCTTACAGCGATACTCTCCGGGTTGAGAGCTAGCGTGGACGATCTGGACAGTCGGGTTGGATCAGGCTTCTATCGCTTCTTCAACAAGACGGAGGCACGTCGCGACGCGGACTCGCTTCGCCAGCGCATTGCAGCCCTTTCCGGTGAGCTGCGAGAGATGAACACCGACCAGGCGAAGAAGATGAGCGAACAACTCGATGCCCTGAGCAAGAAGGTCGATGACATTGCGGCGCGGATCAAGTAGAGGCCGGAATGGAGACGCAGGCGGACGGAGAAACGGAGACGCAACGAGCCGGCGACGAGGCGGCCGCGCCGGAACGGGCGTATGGAGGCGCAGCGGCAATCGCGATTCATGACGCTCTCGCTGAGCGCCCTGTCGCCGCGTCTGCCGGTCAACCAGTCGCGCCGCCTCGTCTCCGCGCCGGTCTTGAACTCAGCGGCGCGCTTCTTTTAATCCTGCTCGTGATGGGTTGGATCGAATTCGGCGGACCGGCGATTCTCGACAACGACGGCTATTATCACATCCGCTGGGCGAAGATGCTCCGCGAAAGCTTTCCTCATTTGCCGGCGTTCTCAGCTCTTCCGCTTACCATTCTTGACGAACAACACTACGTAGACCATCACTACCTTTTTCACCTGCTGTTGATCCCGTTCACGTTTGGAGACCTGCGAGTCGGCGCGAAGCTTGCAGCGGTTGTGTTCTCAAGCCTCGGGATCCTGTCGGTGTTCGCATTGCTTGTAAGCTACCGAGTGAGGCATCGATGGTTGTGGCTTGCTCCGATGATCGCAAGCTCCGAACCGTTTCTTTACCGAATGTCGATGACTCGCGCGCCCGCCTTGTCGCTTGTGTTGCTCGGCGCCGGAAGCTGGCTGATCTTCAAGCACAAGTCACTCTGGCTCGCTGTGCTTTCGTTTGTGTTCGTTTGGTCATACAGCCTGTTCCCGCTCATGATGGCCTTCGCAGTCGCGCACGCGATTGCAATTTACCTTTCGGAGCGTCGCTTCGAGTTCCGCTCCATCCTCGCCTCCGGGATCGGAATCATCGCCGGGCTGGTCGTCAATCCGTACTTCCCGAAGAACCTCACGTTGTTTCGTGAGCACCTGTTGATGAAAACCGGAGGGACTTACTCAGTCGACGTCGGAGTAGAGTGGTATCCGTATGAGACCTGGGTGATCGTCGGGTCGAGCGCGGTTGCGTTCATTATTTATTTCGCCGGGCTGCTTGCGTTTGATTATCGAAGCCGAACTCGCGACCTAAAGCCGCTGTTCTTCCTGCTGGTATCGACAATGTTCTTGTTGATGACTCTCAAGTCGAGACGGTTTATCGAATATTGGCCGCCGTTCGCTGTCGCGTTCGCCGCGTTTACGATCAGCCCGAAGCTCGAGGCGTCGAGTGTTTCGTGGATGGCTCGCACCCGAGACCGCGCGATTGCAGCACTCGCCGCGGCGGCGGTGACGGTTGCAGCGGTTGTTGGGATGTGCCTGGTGATTTTTGAAGCTCGCTCCGACGTTCGCTCCGAAACCGACCCTTTCGCCTACAAGGGCGCGAGCGAATGGCTTGCGGCAAACACGCCGGCGGGTTCGATGGTGTTCAACACCGACTGGGACGACTTCCCGATGCTTTACTACTACAACCCGAACAACAGCTACATCGTCGGGCTCGACCCGACTTATCTGTACGATAGCGATGAGCAGCTGTGGAAGCTTTATGCAGACATCACTCTCGGCAACCAAAGCAACCCGGCGCCGTTGATACGCGACCGCTTCGGGGCGGAGTATGTATTCACGGACAATGAGCACCCGGACTTCATGGAACAGGTTGAGGATAGCGGCGGCTTCGAGAAGGTTTACGAGGATAAGTTTGCAACAGTGTTGCGGGTTCGTAAGCCAGACGAGCCACGACCGAAGAAGGATGACGAGAGCGAGCACTAGCAACGAGTGACTTATGAGAGTCGTTTGATAACAGGTGCATCCCTGCGCGCTTAGCCCAACGAAAAGCAGAACAACAAAAGGCAAGCGCCGAAGCGCCGTTGGCGGACTTCGAGATCGGCCCCTGTTTAGCGAATGCATCCCCGATTACTGCCCAAGAGAACGCGACGGAATTCTTGCATTGCGAGCCCGACCCGCCGCAGTATGGTGCCGGATGAGCCGGCTCCAATCAAAGTTCCTCACCGCTGAATGGCGTCACCTGGCAATGCTGAACTTCGACGTCGATCCGAAGGTGTTGCTGCCGCTCGTTCCCGCTGAGACCGAGTTGGATGACTGGCAGGGCCGCACATTCGTCAGCGTGGTCGGATTCTTATTTCTCAACACCCGCGTTTTCGGCGTAGCCATCCCGTGGCACCGCAACTTCGAAGAGGTGAATCTCCGCTTTTATGTAAGACGCAAAGCGAGCGACGGATGGCGGCGAGGCGTAGTCTTCGTCAAGGAATTAGTGCCCCGTGCAGCAATCGCCCTGACGGCAAGAATTGTCTACGGAGAGAACTACACTGCCGTTCCCATGCGCCACCGGATCGACCGAGCGAACGGTACCACGCCCGGAGCCGTGTCCTACTCGTGGCGCTTTCAAGGACGCCAGAACCGAATGGAGTTGACGATTAGCGGCGATGCCGCCGAGGCTCGGGGGGGAAGCGATGTGGAGTTCATCACTGAACACTACTGGGGCTACGCTCGAAGGCGAGGCGGGCGCACGATGGAGTACCGCGTCGAGCACCCGCGTTGGCGAGTTAGCCGCGCAACCGAAGCCCGGCTCGACTGCGACGTGGAAGGACTCTACGGTAGCGGGTTTGTAGAGTTCCTGCAGGCGCCTCCGGCCTCTGCGTTCCTTGCCGATGGATCGGAAGTTACAGTCTTACGAGGAACGTTCCTGCCTTCCTGAGCGGTTCTTCACGCTCTACCAGTACTTCCAGCGCGGGACCACGTGAACCTGGAAGGCGAACGGCTCGTCTGCGCCAGGTGTTACCACAACCCGCACCCAGCCGACCTCGGGCGACCCTGGAACTTGCAAGCGCGTAAGGTTCTCAAGCCGGCGTCCCGTCGTGCGCCGTACGAGCGGGTGATCCACCGTGTAGACGTGACCGTCCCCGTGCGCGAGCAGCACCGGGCGCGCGAACCGTTCGGCCTCTTCTTCGACTACCGAGATAAACGGCTCGAATGCTTGTCGTTCGGAGTCGTCTGGTTCTTCTAAATCGGCGTTCCCGTGGAAGCCAATGACAACCGCCGAGGCGTTTGTGGACCCGGCCTCGGCGAAGGTCTCACGCACCCACGCGGCTGCTGCTTCAGTCCTGCGCTTCGCGGCCACGTCGTCGGCATCGGTGCGCGCGGGAAACCGCTTCGTACCATTCGCACTTCCCACAATATGAATAGTTGCGAAGACGATTCCCTGGTGTGCCCAGCGGGCGTGCTCGACGAACTCAGGGTACGGGTCGTGTCCTGCCTGACTGACCAGAGGGATCGTGCGTCCGCCCAGGCTCCGGGTGGGGTTGTCGAAAAAGATCTGTCGGATCCGATCGAGCCTCTCTTGAGGTGCGTAGCTGCCCGATCCGGACTCCCAACAATCCACCCACTCATTGTCCCCGGGAGTGTAAATTACCGGATGGCGAAGGGCGTTGAACCGGTCGAGAGTCTTTCTGTAGCGCTCGTCGGTGCAGGGGTGCCAGAAGATGTCTCCCACGTCGAGCACGCAGCTGAGGTCGTTGGCGTCGAGCTCCTGCAAGACTAGCCGATATTGCAAGTCCTCCCAGTCGTAATAGGGCGCATCGCCAAGGACCGCGAAGGAAAAGGTTCCCGGAGGATTGGGCGTCGGCGCTTCAGGGCCGCGAGTGAACAGAAATACAACGATGAGCACGACAAGAATCACCGCTACAAACCAGATTCTCCGCCGCCTGTTCACGTGAGCCCTCCTCCGCGGAATAACGTTTCCCAATTCGGCTCTTTCATCGATAATTGACTAAGTGACGAATCAGCACTTGAGCAAGATGAGCCGGTCCAAACTTCATGATCGTCTTTAGCTTGCATGGCGCGGCCGTCCGGCTCGCGACCCTGGTGGTAATGGCTCGCGGTCTCGAAATGTTCACAGCGACTTGCAAATCTTCCCGCTTTTCATCACGAATACCACGTGGTTGAGCGCCTTAATATCGTCGAGGGGATTGGCCTCTACTGCGATGATGTCCGCGAGTTTTCCGGCTTCGATGCTGCCGATTTGCTTTTCCAGTCTCAACAACTCAGCGGCGCGCGTCGTCGCAGTGCGAATCGCGTCGAGCGGCTTCATCCCGTATTCGACCATCTTCACGAACTCGCGAGCAGAAGTGCCATGCTCGAACGCGCCGACATCGGTGCCGAAGCATATCTTCACGCCCATCTTCATCGCTTTCTGAAAGACTTCTTTGTGATGAGCAACAATTCGACGGCGCATCTCCGTGTCATCCTCGCGAGTCTCAGGCAAGTAGACCGAAAGCGTAGGACACCAATATGTGCCGTGCTCTACAAGGAGCTTCAAGGCTTCATCGTCCATCAACATGCCGTGCTCGATCGAGCGCACGCCGCCGCGAATCGCGTTCTTCGCGCCATCGCCTCCATAAGCGTGAGCCGCGACGTCGCGGTGCCAACGCGCGGCTTCTGCGACGACGGCCTTCACATCTTCGAGTGAAACCTGGCTTAAAGATTCAAGTGTGATGGGATCGACGTGTCGAAGCGTGCCCGTTGCGTAGAGCTTGATCCAGTCGGCTCCATATTTCACCTCGCGGCGAATCTCGGCGATCATCGCCTCGCGCGAATCGGTGAGCGCAGCCGGCTCGGGAATCGTAATGTCCGGGTTCAATCCCGAGTTGTTCATGTGCCCGCCGGTTATTGTTAGCGCGTAGGTGGACACAAAGAGTCGCGGTCCCTGGATAATGCCTTGGTTGATTCCATCTCGAATCGCCACGTCCGCAAAGCCCGCGCCCTCGCTGTCCAGATCGCGCATAGTCGTGAAGCCTGCTTCCAGGTCTCTTTTGACTGCGGCAACGGCTTGCACGGTTCGAAAGGCTTGCGACTTGGTAATCACTGGTGGCGCGCCTCGCTCATCTTCGGGTTGAAGCAGCACATGGGTATGCGCGTCGATTAACCCGGGCAGCACGGTGTAGTTCGACAGATCGATGACTCTTGCGCCTTCAGGAGCCTTGATGTTTACGCCGACAGCTTCAATGCGTTCGCCGCGCACGATGATCACGGCGTTCGGAGTGACCGAGCCGTCCACCGGGTTGATCAGCCGGCCGCACTTGATCATAGCGAGTTGAGTTGTCTGCGCTGCTACGGGGTGGCTCACATTCACCTGAAGCATCAACAACAACACTGCAAGTCCTACCGAGCGTGCTTGTATCATTTCGAGCACTCCTTCTTGGTTTCCAGTCCGGACTGTTGATTATCCGAAAGCAAACGCAGAGTCAAGCAGCCTGCACCGCCGAATGCCAGCGTCACAGAAGGGTTCACGATCAGGACCGGCATAGTTGTTGCAGTGAGCTCCGCAAGGATTCGACTAAGTCAGATTCGTGTCGAGACACGCCTTGAGGAGGTCTACTA
>DATMCM010000269.1:0-4165 GCA_035558335.1 Blastocatellia bacterium
AGAGGACACTCTCCCGTTGAAACCGAGCCTGGCGCGGAAATAAACAATCTCGTCGCGGTGGACACTCAGGAGAACAAATGAAGCCAGACGGCACTCTGTTACTCAGCCGTGGGGAAGTTTCCACTCTGCTCAACATAGAAGAGTGTATGGACGCAGTCGAAGGGGCCTTCAAGTTACTTGCTGAAGGCAAAGCTACGCCGCCTGGAGTCCTCGGCATACACACGCGAGACGGAGGTTTTCACATCAAGGCAGGATTGTTGAGTCTTGGCAGGACATACTTTGCTGCAAAGACCAACGCGAACTTCCCTCAAAACGCGAAGCGATTCGGACTGCCTCTCATACAAGGAATCATAGTGCTCTGCGATGCGGAGAACGGTTATCCTCTCGCATTGATGGACTCGATGGAGATTACGATCATCCGAACCGGGGCGGCTACAGCCATCGCGGCAAAGTATCTTGCCCGGACTGATGCCCACGTCGCGACGATTTGCGGTTGTGGGAATCAAGGCCGCATCTCGCTAATGGCCATCGCGAAGGTCCGCCAGCTTTCGCGCGCATCTGCGTGGGACATCGATCAAAGGCAGGCTCGACGGTTCGCGGATGAGCTTTCGAGAGAACTCAACATTGAAGTCCGACCAGCCGATGGTCTGGCGGCAGCGGTCCGAGACAGCGACATCTGCATCACGTGCACACCATCGAAAGAGTACTTCCTGAATCGCGAGTATGTCTCTCGTGGGACGTTCATCGCTGCGGTAGGAGCTGATAGCGATGACAAACAAGAACTGGATCCCGCGCTGATCGGGTCTAACAAAGTTGTTGTAGACCTGCTCGAGCAATGCGCAAACATAGGCGAGCTTCATCACGCTTTGAACCGCGGACTTCTAACTAAGCAAGACGTACATGCGGAGCTTGGAGAGGTCATCACAGGTAAGAAGCCGGGCCGTACGTCGGACGAAGAGATAATCATATTCGACAGCACGGGGACGGCCTTGCAGGACGTGGCGGCAGCGGCAATTGTCTACGAGAGAGCTGTTAGCGCGAAGATAGGTGTGGTGATGAACCTGGCAGAATAGCTGCCGCTGGTAAGCCTTTTTGCAATGAAAGATGATCTAATTTCGTCCTTAAATAGTGGAGGGTTAGGTCATCTCTGCTGATTCGGGGTTTAGTGGTTCCTCAGACGCCGATCAGTTCGCCATTTCGAAACGCAACATCGCTCTAAGCTGGAGGTCACTATGAATGATTATACAGCGGTAGTGATTGGGACGGGTTTCGGCGGCACAATGACTGCTCTGCCCTTAGCAAAGAAGTTCCTAGAGCGAGGCAAAGGCGAAACTGTATTAATGATTGAGCGAGGAACATGGTGGACCACACCCGTCAGTACCGTTCAGGATAAGGAAGTCAAGACGCGCGATTTTCTCGCGAGAAAAGGCCAGCCGGTCCAGTACTGGTCATCCCTCAATCGATTCAGAGGTTTCATCGACATTTTTACTCGGTGCCTTCGCCGAAAGAACAATGAGGACGGCCTCTATGATATGACGAGGCTAGGCAAGCCCGGCTTCCTGGGTTTGTTCGGAGGCGAGAACGATGGAGTCAGTATCGTTCGCGCCAGTGGCGTTGGCGGCGGTTCTCTCGTCTATTCAAACATAACTATTCGGCCTCCTAATCTGATATTTGACGACAGCCGCTGGCCAGTTGCTTGGACTCCGCAGAAACGAGATGAGTACTACGAATTTGCCCGGCACGCGATTGGTTATGGGGTACTCTCGGCTTTGGCTGCTCGAGATGCCAATAAGCTTCCATTCAAAGACACGGCTTTGCCTCCGGGAAACATCAACCCTGGCTTGAGCAACATCGTGGCGCGAACAGCGCGCCTGAATCCTCATTGGGATGTAGTTCCAGATCCGAATAACAGCCGAGGCATAAAACGTATTCACCTCGCCCCAGGTGTTCCGCCGGAGCAGCAGCTTGCACAGACTCCGGCGAATAGATACTGGCTGGATCGCACCCGAGTCTTTCAGACGGCGATGAGTCAACTCACTAGCGACTTCGGAGCGGTCGATTTAGCAATCGGCGATATCACTCCTGAAGACACGCCTACTGGTCCGAACGAGTTTCCGGCAAATTACCCGGCTGGTCCTCCGAGGAATTACTGTGAACGGCAAGGACGATGCAACGTCGGTTGTCTTCCAGGCGCGCGGCACACTCTGAATAAGCAATTGATTCGAGCGATTCTTGGGAACTTCGACCCGGCCGCGCCTGATGATCCAACCAAAGATAAGAAACCGGACTTGCCGAACATAAGCCTTGAAACGCTATCCGAGGTGGACGTGATACGCGCGCTACCCGGAGGCGGCTACGAGGTTCAATACATCCAGCGGCAGGAAGGCAATCTCTCAAAAACAACGAAGAAAACTGTGAGGGCGGACATCGTGATCGTTGCCGCCGGCTGCGTAGGCACCAGCGAGATCATGCTTAGGTCAAAAGAACGAGGCACGCTCCCGAACTTGAGCGATAAGCTTGGATTTGGCTTTTCAACAAACGGCGATTACATTGCCTTCCTCGAAAAGACAAAAGAGCGAGTGAGCCTGATTCGTGGTCCGGTCACCACGTCGTACGGCCACTTCAATACGGCCGATCCTGCGACAGGCGGCGACTCAACGAAGTTCCATACTCTAGAGGATCAAGGCATACCGCCTGCGCTCGCATCAGTCGCGGGACAAGGGGTTCCCCTGATCCGCTCTCTGGGTAAGGGCAATCAGGGACGGCTATTCATCCTGCATGCGATACTGAGATTCCTGTGGAAGCGACTGCTACAATCTATTCACGCTTTCTTCACAAACTATCGTGAAAGAGGAGACATCTTTCGTTCGGAAGAAGAGATAACCGCCAACATGATGTGCGTCGTAGGCATGGGCCGCGAAGCGTCAGTTGGGCAGTTTCGATTAGGGAAATCAGGCGAGACGTCATTGCGGCTTTCCAGAGCCGATGGCAGGAAGTTTTATGATGATCCGATTTATGACGCGATCCGACAATCGCTCGCTCGTGTAGCCGCCGCGATGAGAGATCCCACCGACCCGACTAGTGAATTCGTCAATCCCTTCCTCACGAACACCGCCGGCGCTTTCGATGCAACTTCGATCGGAGTGAGCCATCCTCTGGGCGGCTGCATAATGGGTGCGGAAGCCACAAAGGGCACAGTTGATGAGTTCGGTCGCGTGTTTGACAAGTCTAAGACTGGAGCGCGGCCATTCTATGAGAAGCTGTATGTCGCGGATGCTTCGATCATTCCAACTGCTCTTGGCGTGAATCCTACACTTACGATTTCAGCGCTAGCGCTTAGGATCGGCGACCAAATCATTAATGAGCTCTAGCAAGCGGTTGTTTCTACGGCGTTATTGCTGACGCTCCTTACGAAGTCGGACAGATCACTATTCCGTGGCGGCTTGAGGGTGGGCCGATCAGCCGCCGCAACCTCCACCTTACACTGCCTTGACCGGCCAACTGTCGCCTTCCAAAATCCGACTATATGAATCTAAGGTCGGCAATCACTCACACGCGACTCAGAATATTCACTACAGCACTCTATGCAACGCTACTTGTAATTCCAGCCGATGCCCAAACGGCTAGGATTTCAGCCACCTTGGAAGGTACAGTCACCGATAGCGCCGGCGCAGTAATACCAGGTGCGCAAATTAAACTGCGCGATGCGGCAACCAATCAAACACGCGCAGTACAGACCGATGAACGAGGGTTCTTTCGCGCAAATGAGTTGCCAGTTGGCCCCTATGAGGTGCGCGTTGAACAATCAGGTTTCGCTCCGTACTTGCACGCGGGAATCATGTTGGCGATAGGTCAAACTGCTCGCCTCGACATAGTGCTTGTTCCCGCTGGTTCAGCAACTCAAATCACCGTAACTGATCAGCCGCCTGCAATCGACCGGTCACAGACTTCGGTCACCACAACTATTGATACAGAACGCATCGAAGAACTGCCGGTGAGAAGTCGCAACTATCTCAATTTCGTGCTACTCGCCCCAGGTGTTGCAGCCTCCAATCGACAGCAGACTGGAACGGCACAGACTCAGCTTGCTGACAGCGGCTTCACGTTCGGGGGTCTGCGCGCTCGGAGCAACAATCTCTCCATTGACGGACTCGACAACAATGAC
>DATMCM010000270.1:0-6646 GCA_035558335.1 Blastocatellia bacterium
ACAGGAAGTAATAAGCGTTTAGCTCGCGCTCTTGAAGGTTCTTCTCCGGAAACAGAGTCGTATAAGCACGCTCGACCTGGCGATAAGCCGTCTCCTCGCGATGGGCACTTGCGTGGACAAACCGTGTGCGGAGGTGCTCGATTTGATAGAGGATCTTCGCGCGCGCTCCCGCCACCGAGTCCGAAAGCGTGCGGTCGGCTTTGCCCAACGAAGCTTCCAGCTTGTCGAGTTGTTCGTTCAGCACTCGCTCGGTTTCTTCGAAGGTCTGGGCGGTGCCGCGATCGATGCTTTGCTCGACAACTTTGGTGACCGCGGCGTGCAACCCGTCAAAGAAATCGTGCAGCTCCAGCCGGTACTTCTTCATCGTCTTCTGATGCCGGCCCTCGACGATCGTGAAGCTCGCGCGTGGGAGCACACACGGTTCCTGTCTTCCGAGCGTTTCATAAACTGCGCGAAGCTGAGCGAAGTAAGCGATCTCGGCGGGCCCGCCGATGTATGCGGCAGTAGGCAAGAGGTAGTCTTGAACGATGGGACGCAGCGTCACGTTCGGGCTGAAGCAGCTCGGACATCGCCCGGCGAGCGCCACCAGCTCGTCGTGCGCGAACGAACGACTGGAGCCCTTCACGTTGAACCGGCCGTTCTCTCGGGTCATCGCGACGCGGCGGCCGTCATCCACTATGAACAACGGAACCATGTCTTCGGAGACGTGGACCTGCGCGTGATAGCCGCCGGCTTCAAGCTCACCGCTGCGGGCGACAAGCGCCTGGGCGATCTCTTCAGTCTTCTCCAGCGCTTGCGAGTAGAGCGGCGCGACGACCTGTTTCAACTCTTCGTCGAGCGGGTCGAGCAACACCACTCCATAATTGTAGAAAAGCCGAGCCATCAGCCTGGCGAATGCCTGAGCGAAGCCCGTTCCCGGTTTGTAACTCTCGCGAAGATCGCGCTCGATGTCCGGCGTAAACTCCGAAGGCGGAAGCAGCGCGATGAATTCGTCGATGGTTTGAGTAATCCCGTCGCACAGCACCACTCGGCCGACCGGCGCGTCTTTCGGCAGGTCGCTCGCCTCGTAGCGAATCGTTTTCACCTGACCTTCGCGATCGAGGAGCTTGACGTGATTCACTTCCTCGTAATCGTGATCCTCGCTTGCGATCCAGAAGACCGGCACGGCTTCAACGCCTTGTTCGCGAAGGCACGCCGCGAGCTTGATTACGGTCAGCGCCTTGTGAATCGTGTAGAGCGGTCCGGTGAAAAGACCGGATTGCTGACCGGTCACGATGGCAACCGAACCCGGGCGGCGCAGAATGTCGATGTGCTTGAAGGTCAGCTCCGAAGATCCGGCGGCTCGGTTGATTCGCTCGAGCGCGTCGGGCACTCGCTGGCGGTCGAAGCTTTGAGACCCAACCCTGCGGGCGTGATCTGCCAGCGGCGCGACCGAACGCCCGCAGTCGGTGTAAAAGCGCGCGACCTTTGAATAGTCGTAGAGGAAATCGTTGAACAGCCGCGAGGTGCGCGGGATGTCGGTGAAGCGCAGCGAGTCGGCGAGTCGGCCGGATGCGGCTTCGAGGTCTACACAGTCGGGCTCGCTCATAATCAGTTGGCAGTCCGTCGATGGCAGGTTGCAGACTCGTGCGCCCGCGTGCTGCCAACCGTTCACTCAAGGTTCGAGAATAAGCCCGTCTCGCGGAGGACGGTTTTGATCTTAGCGCGATCGACTTCCGACACTCGTGTGAGCGGAGCGCGGGACTCGCCGCCGGCGAGTCCCGTCATCTCCATTGCAGCTTTTAGACCCGGTACACCAAACTGAGCGGTCACCGCGTGAGACAGCGGCGCGATACGGTTTTGAAGCTCGCGGGCGCGCGCATGATCGTTAGCCCTTACAGCTTCGTACAGCTCGACGCACGCGCGTGCCGCTGTGCAAGCGACGCCGAGCACTGCGCCTCGCGCACCCATCATCAGCGACGGATAAAGAATCCCGCCGTTGCCGGTCATCACCGCGAAGCTCGACGGAGTGCGCCGAATCGTGTCCGAGATCGCGCCCATGTTCCCCGAGCTGTCTTTTACACCAATGATGTTTGGATGTACGGCAAGCGACGCGATCGTTGCCGACTCGATCACAACTCCAGTGTTCTGCGGGACGTTATAGATCAACACCGGAATCGGCGAACGGACGGCCACCTCGGTGAAGAAACGTTCGAGAGCGTCGGCGTTCATAGCCGACTTGTAGAAGTAAGGCGTAATCACAAGAGCAGCTTCTGCCCCTGAGTCGGCGGCGGCTCGCGTTGCGTCCATCGCCGCGCGAGTTGAAAGCTCGTTCACGCCGGCGATGATTGTGTGTTCGGTGGTTGCGGCCCGCTTGATCGTTTCGATTACTTGTCCGCGCTCGCTTGGCGAGAGATGGACCGCTTCGCCGTTCGAGCCTAGCGCGACATATCCGGCAAGTCCGGTCTCGTTGTAGTGCGCGACGTTCGCACGCAGCGCGCCCAGGTCCACCGAGCCGTCTGAGCTGAACGGAGTCGTCAGCGGCGGCATTATTCCGTTTAGTCGCACTTCTGGCATGGCCTGAGACTCTGTTCTACGTCCGCGCTTTGCATCTTGTTGCAGCAAAGCAAGACTCGATTATAGAGGCGGGGTCTTGGGCGGCGCAATGTGAGGAGATCATAGGACTGCTCGGAGTCAAACACAAAGACACCAAGACACAAAGGAGCCCGGCCAAGGTCGAAGAACCTTCCGAGGACGAAATCAGCGTGGCCCTTTGTGTCGCGGCCCGGCCATGGTCGAAGAACTTTGCGAGCGTGAAATCACCGAGGCGTTTAATCGCCGCCCTAGGAGCTCCTTCGTGTTCTTTGTGCCTTGGTGGTTTAACTCCTATTTGAAATTATCGAAGCGCGCGGTTATGAATGACTCGTGAGATTGATCTTCATGGGCACGCCCGAGTTTGCCGTTGCGCCCCTGGCTCGTTTGATCGGCGATGGCCACCAAATCGCGGCCGTGTTCACCCAGCCGGACAAACCCGCCGGTCGTGGCAAACAAATGCACACGCCGCCGGTTAAGACGTTTGCACTTGAACACGGCATCCCGGTTCATCAACCGGCGAAGATCAAGTCAAATGAAGAAGTGCGCGCAGTCTTCGAGCAAGCCGCTCCCGATGCGTGCATTGTTGCCGCTTATGGAAAGATTCTCCCTGCCTGGCTGCTCGAGATCCCGAGGCTCGGCTGCCTCAACGTTCACGCTTCCTTGCTTCCAAAGTATCGCGGCGCAGCTCCGATCAACTGGGCGATCGCGAATGGTGAAAGAGAAACCGGCGTGACGATTATGCAGATGGACGCTGGCATGGACACGGGGGCGATGCTCGCGAAGCAGACGATTCAGATTGGCGAGACGGAAAGCGCGCCTGAGTTGAGCGCCCGACTGTCTCAGCTCGGGGCAGAGCTGTTATCCGACAATGTTAATCGAATTGAGCGCGGCGAGATCAAGCCAGAGATTCAGGACGACAGCGAGGCTACTTATGCGCCGATGCTCAAGCGCGAGGACGGGTTGATCGATTGGCGACGAAGCGCCCGAGAAATATCAAACCGCGTTCGGGCTTTTCAACCATGGCCTGGCGCTTACACGTTTCTTCGTGGAGTGAGGCTCACGATTTGGAGCGCCAAAGAGGTGATCCCTGAATCGGTTGACTCTGAAATAAGGGGCGAACCGGGAACGATCGCGAGGATTGACTCGACTGGCGTTCTGCTTCGTTGCGTCGAGGCGACGGTCCTTCGAGTGGAAGAAATGCAGCTCGAGGGGAAGCGTAGATTGTCAGCGCGAGATGTCGCAAACGGTTTGCGGCTTGCAGTTGGCGATTCGGTCACCGATGCGAAGCTCGAAGGCTAATGGAGCGGAGCCAATGAGTCGCGCCTTCGCCGGATTTCTTATTCGCGCGAGCAATACCAGGCTAAACATTCAACTCCATGCTTTAGACCCTGAACCCACCAAGATAAGTATTCTTCGGCAAGTGCGCACATGCTACGATTGAGCTGTAATTATTGGCCTTGATTTGCCCCTCCGTTACTGAATCTCAGAATATTGAATCGAGTCGTGGCCGAGTTCGCCAAAACGCGAAAACACTTTCGCGAAGACTCCGGGGGTCTCAAATGAGAACCAAGATCTGTGCCTTATTCGTTGCAACTTTGCTGATGTTCTCAATGGTAGGAGGCGCGACCGCGCAATCGTTCGACAGCTCGGCTCGCAGCCGGACCGGAGAAGGCTCGCTAACCGCGGGCGGCGGGCGTGCTCTTAACGGCAGCGCGTCAACACAGACCGCGTCCAACGACTCGGTGACACTCGAGTCGCTGGTGCCAAGAGACGGGCTTCGGTTGTATGTCGAGATTCGAAACGGCGGTCTGGCCGAACTTGTGAAGTCATCCGCCACGATTGGATCGTTTGCAAAGCTACTTTCTTCCGGGGCGGTCAAGACCACTACAACGGATCTGGCCAGTTTTGTGATGGCCAATCTCGGGTTGCTCTCGCGGGCTCGGATTGCGTTGGCCGGGTACGACGCCGGCGCGCTAGTGGTGATCGAGGCTGCCAGCCCGGCGGACGCGGAGCAGCTTCAAACAGGAGTAGCGGCGTTGCTGGGTTCTCGCAAGGGGAAGGCTTCCGGAGCAGAGGTTGAAACGAGCCGGTTGGGCCGCATGGTTATCGCAACGCCGAAACAGTTCGCGGTCAAGCTCTCTCAATCGGGCGGCGCGGTCACACTCTCGCAAGATCAGGAGTTTGTGAGAGCGCGCGGGCGATTCGAACAGGATCAGTTCTTCGCATACGTCGACTTTGGCTCGATTAGCCGGTCGCTGTTTGAGGGCCAGGCGTCGCAGAGCCCGGCTTACACGATGGGCGCAATGGCCGCGCTCAGCGGCTTGCCCTCCGCCATCGTCATCGGAGGATCAATCGCTGGTGAGGTCGCGACGGTGCGCGCCTTGATCATCAGCGGTGCCCCTCAAAAAGGCGGCATGTTCTCGAGCCTGTTCTCATCGCTGTCCTCGGCGGCACAAACCGGACAGCCGACAGCGGGAGCGTTTGCAAGCACCGATGCCGACGTGTTTGTTGACGTGATGCTCGACTGGGACAAGCTTTATGACTCGATCGAATCGATGTTGGCAATGTTTGCCGGCTCGTTGGGCGGGGGATCCGCGAATGCGGGCGTGACCCCGGCTCAGGGCGCGGACATCCTCGGCGTCCTGGAAACCTCGCTGGGCTTTAGCATCAAAAACGATTTGCTGCCTACGCTTGGCGGCGAAGTAGCCTTCACCCTGTCAGGGTTGGGCCACACGCTCTCACCGAAGCAAGCGATTACCGGCACGACAAAGCCGGCTTCGCCACGTTTCATGTTTATGGTTGCACTCAAGGATCCGACCGGCTTCGAAAAGCTGATCTCGCGGCTTCTCAATCGTTCAACAAGCGCGGCGGCGCAGTTCACGCACACCCCGTATCGCGCGGTGATGGTGAACGCGAACAAGACATTCGCCTACGCGATAGTCAACGGATTCTTTGTTGCAGGCGGAAGCGCGGCTCAGATTCGGCGAGCTATCGATGCGCAGGCGACTGGCGTCTCGCTCGGGTCAACCGAGGCCTTCAAATCTGCCTTCGGCTCTACTCCGACGGCGGCTCTTCAAGCTTATATCTCGCCATCATTGGCGAGCGAGTTGTTCGAGGCTATGTCGAGAGAAGCGGTCAAGTCGAGCGCCCCGATCGTTACCGCGAGCGCGGCTCAAGCTCGCATGCCGATCGCAATTCAACTGATCCCAGGCGAAGAAGGGATGATGATTGAGGCGCAGTTGCCGTCCAACCTGGCGTTTCAAGCCCTCGCTTCAATGGCAAGTGGAAGCTCAGGGCGTTCGACCAGGACGCCTTTACCAGCCGGGGTTGGAGTCAGTGAACCGGGTCCGCGAGTATCGGGCAGCTCGAGAACGCCGCGGATGACGGACGACGATTTGCGACGAAAGCCTTAGAGCAATCAAACTCATCCCGCGCCTGCCAGCCGGATCATCCCGCGCGCGCGTTCCGCGATTGCGGCGTAGTTCTCGTTCTGCAAGTCACCGCGCGTGAACAACCTGCTTCCAACCGCTATCGCGAACGCGCCCGCGGTGAAGTACTCGGCAATGTTCTCCGAACTGACTCCGCCTGAAGCCACAAGCCGCACTCCGCCGAGTCGCGCCGCGAGCGCGCCAAGATAAGGCGGCCCGCCCATCGAAGACGTGGGAAACAAGCTCACCAGCGGCACTCCCATCGACCAGGCGGTTGCAACTTCTGTTGGCGTCAACGCGCCGACTATTGAAGCCACACGATGTCTGCGGCAGGCCTCGACCAGCGAAGCGCTGGTGTTCGGCATAGATATGAACGTGGCCCCGCTCTTAACCGCGCGATCGATCTGTTCCAAGCTTGTAACCGAGCCCGCGCCTACAAACACGCGATCACCGAAGCGGTGCTGCAGCTCCGAGATGACCCTGAAGCTCCCAGGCGTTCGGAGCGTGACTTCGAGCATTCGGATGCCGCCCACGATTGCGGCTTCTGCGGCTCGCAAGGCCGATTCGGCCGAGTGACTGCCAAGCACAGCGAAGATTCGATGCTTGGCGGCGAATCGGATGAACTCATCGTCGCTCATAACGAA
>DATMCM010000271.1:0-5726 GCA_035558335.1 Blastocatellia bacterium
CGCTCGACGTCGCGCGTCTGGAAGCGGTGTTGCAGGACTTGATCGCCTGCCGGCAATTGCTCGATTCCGCGCTCAAGGAAGGCTAGGCGGCGTTGAGCGGAACGGGCTTTTCCGGCCCCACGTGAGTCCGAACGCGCCTTATCAGCCTTCTTGTCAGCCTTCTTGCGCGCAAGCCTGATCGAAGCTAATGGAACGGCATCGGAGCGTGGCGCAGCCCGGTTAGCGCACTAGTCTGGGAGACTAGGGGTCGGAGGTTCAAATCCTCTCGCTCCGACCAATACTTAGCTGGAAAATCTATCATCCAACTGGAGGTCCGGGTAACGCGCGATTTCGCGGCCATGCATCTGGGGCCCTTCTTGAGTCCTCTTGCAATGTTCCTATTATGTTCTACTCTCCTGGATCGGAAATAACTGTGATCTGATGGGGCGCCCCATACTTTCCGATACCGTGGATTGCTAAGGAAAGACTGCAGGGAAGCGATCGCGTTGAAGCATAACCACGAGTTTCGGGATCCGATTCACGTGTTCGTCACACTCGATAGTGACGAACGACGGGTCGTTGATGCTCGTCCATTTCAAAGGCTGAGACATGTCCATCAGCTTGCCGCATCATATCTGGTATTTCCAGGCGCTACCCATCGCAGGTTCGAACACTCGATGGGTGTGATGCATCTAGCGGGTGAAGTGTTCGACGTGGTGATGCACCCCAACAATCGTCATCAGTTAATTCGACCGGAGATGCCGGGAGATCATCAGCTGGGCTACTGGCGAAGGGTAGTTCGACTTGCGGCTTTGTGTCACGACATTGGCCACCTGCCGTTTTCGCATGCTGCAGAACATGACCTTTTGCCTCCAGGTTGGAATCATGAACGCCTCACCTTCGATCTGATCAATTCGAGGGAGATGCGGGACATATTTCAAACTTCTGTGCCGCCTGTAAATCCCGATCATGTCGCGAAGATCGCGATTGGGCCAAAAAAGCTTTCGGAGTTCGCGCCTGACGTCACTTTCACTGTTTGGGAAACGTTATTGTCCGAAATCATCGTCGGTGACGCATTTGGTGTCGATCGCATCGACTATCTGCTCCGCGATGCTTACCACGCTGGCGTGGTCTACGGGCGCTTCGATCATCACCGTCTACTCCAAACGCTGCGAATTCTCCCTCGGAGTGATCAAGAAGCAGGTTCTTCCGAGCCTTGGCTCGGAATTGAAGCCGGAGGTTTGGAGGCTGCCGAAGCGATGTCTCTCGCGCGGTACTTCATGTATAAGCAGGTCTATTTCCATCACGTCAGAAGAGCCTACGATATCCACCTCAAAGATTTCCTGAAGGATTGGCTGGAAGGCCATTTTCCGACGAACACGGAAGATCATCTACGATACACGGACAACGAGGTGATGGCAGCTCTGCTGGCAGCTGCGCGCGATCCTAAAATGCTCGGGCACGTCCATGCCAAGCGATTCGTTGAAAGGCAACATTTTAAAAGGCTTTACGAGCGCAACCCAGCGGATCAGAAGATCAATCGAGCTGCAGTAGACCAAATCTATGATTCGCTCGTCGCTGAATTTGGAGCCGACAGCGTGCGCAGAGACAGCTATCCGCCGCGCGCCGCCGCTTTGGATTTCCCGGTTTTGCGTGCCGACAGCAGCATCGAGTCTTCTATTAACCTGTCCGAAACTCTTCAGAAGATACCCTCGGCCGCTTTTGATCTGATTCTGTGCGATCGAGCGATTCTTGCGAATGCTACTAGTTTCCTGAAAGCGAATCGGGAAAAGATCATCACACCGGTAAAGGAAGTCGCGTCATGAGCGCTCCCCATCAAACATCGATCGTCCTGTATGTGATGAAAGCTCTCAAGGCCAATGGTAGCTGGTGCGGAGAGACCCATGTTCAAAAGACACTCTTCATGTGCCAGGAACTTTTCGGTGTGCGCTCGGATTTCAAATTCATCCTTTACAAACATGGACCTTATTCATTTCAGCTATCAGAACATCTTCAGGGATTGATCGCCGACGATCTTATTCATGTTCGATCGAGACCTCCCTATGGGCCGTCTTTGGAGCTTTCAGAGGATGTGAGTGCTCTCTATCGAGCCGTAGCATCGGACCTAAATTTGTCCAGGAAGCTCGATTTCATTGCTGCAAAGTTAGGCCGTAAAGGGGTGGCCGACTTGGAGAGGCTTGCGACAGCAGTGTACGTAAACGAAAAGCACAGCACACATTTACCCGTTGAACGGCGGGCATCTTTACTTATTTCGCTAAAGCCACACGTCTCGTCTGAATCGGCTCGAAGTGCGTTTTTGGAGGTTGAGCAGATCGCGAGAGAATCTCAGCGAGTTGCCGCGTAGTTCGCTTGTCGATTAGAAGCTACGCCGGTCAACGCCCTAAATCCGTAACTCTGTGACACTGCTCGTATGCTGCACGCGCCAACGTGATGCACGTTGCGCTGTTCATACATTGCGGCGATGGGCTCTGCGCGGACCACTTTGCCGCGGCTCGCATGCACTGACTTAAAGCTCACGACACGACCCACGGTACGGATCGTGGCCTTTACCATTGCACCGCCGTTGTTGATTTCAGCAATGATCCGATCGGCCCGGTGCCGCCTGTAGGCCTCGATCGCCTTTGCAGCCCATTCATAAGGCGCGTAGGCGAATTCGCCGTTCAACTGGAGAGCCGGTGCAATTATGCAGCAGCAACAGCCGTGGAATATCGCTTGGACACTTCGCCGTTTTCGTCCAGGAATCCCTCTTCCTTGAGAAATTGGGTAGCTTTCTCTCGGGACGAAGTATTCTCCAAGCGAAGCTTTTCCATTGCGGCCTTGAATTCCCGCAGTTCCTGTTCGCTCATGATTTCGTCCTATAGAGGGAGCCGGTTCGGCTCTGTTCGTAGAACGTACAATAGATAGAATTTCTAAAAGTTCAATAATACGGGCCTTTCAAGCTTGAGAATATAAGGTCTCCCGTCGAATTTTATTCTACTATTCTACGGATTTCCCCAGTATTTGACGAATTTGGCCTTGGGTTTTGGCTGCTTGGAGCGCCAGCGTAGGAAGCACCGGGCTAGTCTGCTTAGGTCCCGGCGACATCATCGCTCGCTCCGGTGCCGGGCGGTGCTGCGCGCGGAGCTTTGGCCGTTGTGCCACTCCCGCCACCGGGGCGGGCAGCGATTTATTAACCAAGATGGGTTCTGATGGGGCAAGCACCTTGAAGGCCCGAATCCATGAAGCTCGTGCTCTCGCGCTGTCATCCGATCGCTGATGCGCAAACGCCGACCGGGTATTTCGCGCGCGAAGCGCTGTTTCGAACCGACGACGGATCGTTTCTTCTTTACATGGCCTCGGAAGGCAAGACCGGGCGCGAAGAGCGCATCCTTTTTCTCGGTTGCAGGGACGCCTTGGTGTGGCTCAACGCGACTCCGGACGTCTTGGGGACATCCTCGCAGTTCGCCGGGAGCGGGATTCCCAGTCATCTTTCCAGGAACGCTGCCTTGCTCATTTCGAAGGAAATCCGGAGATGATCGAGCTGGAAGCTCTGACCCGCAGCATCAACGGGCTGACGGAATTGCTGAGGGTTGCTCGGCGCGACCTTGCAAACCCGATCCTCACGCCGCTCGAGCACCGCGAAGCGCGCCACCAGATCGACCGGTACTGCGTCGAATTGCGGCGCCACCTCCTGTTGATAGAAGCCGAGCGCGGCCGCGTCCGAAGAGAATTGTTGAAGCAAAGCGGCGGTCGCAACTTCCCCCATGCCTTGAACCGGAGCGCCGAGACTCGACGTGCCCCGTTGGGCGTCTAGAGCATGATCCGGAAAAGTGGGTACCGGTTTTCCGAAAAGATCATGCTCAAACAAAAAGATAGAGCGGGATGACGATTCGAAGAAAAGTCATCCCGCTCTAGGCGCTGCGACCGTTCGACTGACGATCGCTGCTCGAAACCAAGACTTCCCTCGGCCCAATCGATCATCTCGAAGAACTGTCCGCGCCGGAGCATTTCGACTTCGAGATGCGGCAAAGCCGAACCATCTGCTTTGGATTCCGCCCCGACGTCTCGGTTCTCGCGAGCAGACGCGCTCGGTAACCTTGACCGGTTAGGTTAAGACGCGGATCAGGTTGCGGCATTACCGGGTCGCGCTATCGTTTGCGAAAGATTGCCAGGCGTCGCAGCCGGATCAGATCCGGCACCATTTTCAAAACCGGCGGCACTATTAGCCGTTTCAATCAAACGCGATGGCAAGACAAATTAACCATGCAGCCATGGCTGGAACAGCAATGAAAAAGCGCAAACCGCCAACCGACACAGGTCCCAAAATAGGCGATCGGGTGAGACTCGTTTCGAAAGCGCCACTGCGGAGGGACGAGATGGACCTTCAAGGCAAGACCGGGGAGATCATTGAGTGCACCGAAGGCAAGAGGGTGACGGTTCGCTTCGCCAACGGCAGGCTGCTGATGGGAAGGGACGTCGCGCTGTTTGAGCGCGCATAGGGCGGGACTGAAGTCGACGCGCAAATGGCGCGGCCAAGGCTGCGACTATCGACCGAAGCCGAACGGCACCGATGAAGGACGTTGAAGGCGAGGCGGAATCAAGCGTCCGACGCCCGCGCATGTAATGCTAAAGTAACCGCATCGGTTGGCGGCGACGCCGCCGCTTTATTTGCAGCAGAGATACAATATTGCACAGCATATAGGCCTGACACGCAGGACAGACCTGCGCGGTTATCCTTTGCTTGCCTCATTTTAGCCATTCGGGGCGGTTGAGTCCTGAAGCATCAAGCCTCGTATTGCCGGTCAATTCCCTCGGCAGTTTCAAACGGGCTTTAATCAGTCCCGCTTTTCTGGCGGGATTTCAGATCGCGCTGCGCGCTTTTTCCCAACATAAGGATTCTCATGTTCCGGAACATTTTAGTTGCAACGGCCGTGCTTTGTGCGTGTGCGACCACGGCGGAGGCCAAGTCGCGCCATCATCAACGCCACAGCCATTATCGCCACCATCATGGTCACCATCATGCCTCCCAGCAGGCCGCGCGGCCGCGAGCCTGGTGCGGGTGGTTCATGCGCGGGCAAGTCGGAAGCGATCCGGGCCCTTCATTCAATCTCGCACGGTCATGGGCCCATTATGGGTCAAACGCGGGCGGTCCCCAGGTCGGCGCCATCGTGGTGTGGCGCCATCACGTCGGGAAAATTGTCGGCCAGGAAAACGGCCAGTGGATCATTCAAAGCGGCAACGATGGCCACGCCGTACGGACCCGGCCCCGATCCATCGCAGGCGCCATCGCATTCCGGCGCGCCTGAACCTTCGCGCTTGTCGGGGCCGCTGATCGGTTTACGAGGATTGGCGTCATGACGTATTTCCGGCGCATGGGCGCTCTCGCCGCGAGGTGAGAGAGCTGGATCGCAGATACAGAGGCCGCCTTCGGGCGGCCTTTTTGCTTGGCGAGTTGGGTACGTGGCGAACCACGAGCCGCTGGATCATGATCCAGGCGGTTTTAATTCGGTAGTGTGACCTCGCTCACATTGGTTGCGCGCGGGCTGAGCTACCAACGCTCCAGCTGACCCCATCCGTGGGGTCGGGCCTGGAGATCGCAAATGGCTACTTTGGCAAGAGTGCTCTCGCTCGCGTTTCCTGCAAGTCAGGCTGAAATCGAAACCCATAAAATCGTTGGCGCGTTTTGCGGTATTGGGCTGGTGGTATCCTTGCTCCTGGCAACGAATGGCCTGGATATCAGCGCCGGA
>DATMCM010000272.1:0-19321 GCA_035558335.1 Blastocatellia bacterium
ATAATCCCGGCCATGGCTACATCGCACAGGCCTCTCTCAAGGGTGTCGAGCAGTTGGTAACGCGAGACGGGAACTAATTCGAGCCCAACTCCCAGCTCATCCGCCAGGGCGTAAGCCATCTCGATATCGAAGCCAACAAGCTCGCCCCGACCGTTCACGAAGTTGTAAGGCATCGAGCTTTCGACGTAGCCCACGCGAAGGCGCCCTCGCTTGCGCACCGCCTCCAGCACCGAGGCTGCCTCGCGCGGAGGTGTGGGCAAGTCTTTCGGCAGTTCGCTCAGGATAATCGCTTTCTGCGCCGGCTGATGAAGGAACTGCATCTGCATTACCATCTGATCCTTATCGTAGCTGCCCTGTCCGGTTACGCGGAGCAGGAAGCTGATCCCGGCCAGCGTGACTCCTGTAGCCACCACTGTGATCAGGCCGTAACGAATTATGCGGGGAGGCGAAAAACGAAGCTTGCCAGTCAGCGCGTAGGTCCCTGCCAGCGCCAGAACAACCATGTGCATTGCAGCGGCTAGCGTGCCAAAGCGGGCGTTGACAATGCCGGTGGCCAGGAAGAGCTGGAAAGTGTCTGAAGGGACCCGGACGAGATTCAAAAGGAAAGGCATTGCGGTGTTGATGCTCCCGAACATGCTCACGATCCCGGTCAGGGCGAGCTGCACTCGGTTAGCTAGCGACACCGCGGTGTCCGAGTACCAGGCGGCGAACAACACGAAACTGAGGGAGAGCAGCTTCGCTACATGAGGAAAGTTGTAGAACGCGGGGATGATTATGTCAGCCGGCGCCCCTTCCTGCGACTCGGCGAATCCGTGCTCCTTAAGCAGTTGCTTCGAACGGTCGACGAGGACGGCCAGAACGACAAACAAATCGCCAGTCATGAATCCGGTAATCAGCGCGTCCCGCGTCGACTGCAAGATTCGGCGCGCAGGAATCGGTGTGAGACAGGCAACCAGTCCCGGCAGGATCCAGAAGACGAGTAGCAGCGACATCGCTCCGTAGCCGATCAGAAAGACTCGCAGGTGACCAAGCTGATCGGTGTCGATCGTTCCCACAGTGTTGGCGGCGATGGCGAACAGACCTAACGGGGTTAGCCGGACCGCGAATCGGTTAGCGCGGGCAAGCACCTTCTCCAGAACCTGCAGTCCTGAAAGCAGAGGCTCCTTCTTCTCAATGCCAATGAGAGCTATGCCCAGAAAGCCACTGAACAGGACAACCGCGGGCACTACATTGTTGGCGAGGGACTGAAAGGCATTAGCCGGGATGTAGAGTGAAAGGAAATCCAGGGGCGGCGGTTCTTCGACGAGGGATGTGCTGAAGAAGGACGCTGTCTCGACCGAGGGGAACGCAAGCGGCATCACGAATACAAGACAGAGCGTCAGACCCCAGAGCGCAACTGTGAGGAGGCCTACCCGCAGGAAGAGGCTCCGCGCCTGCGTCGCATTCAGGATGCCGAAGCCCGCTATCACGGAGACGACGACGTAGGGCAACACGGTCATCTGAAGAAGCCGCACATAGCCGTCGGCTACGAACTTGAAGACGCCCGCCTTCTCACCAAGAAACAGCCCAGTCGCTATACCCAAACCAAGCGCGAGTAAGATATTGCGTGTAGATCGAGTCACTAGCCCTACCTTTCTGGATCAGCGTGTGTAAGCCAGCCTACATGCGATGATAATCCTGCGGGCTTGAACCGAAACAAACAGTATTAACCTGTTACGCTTTAACTGGGCTTACATTCGATTGTCAAACGGTAACGGCAAAACCTGGTGCTCGCTCGCTCTTTCCGCGTAGAAATGAGCGCAGACCTCCCCGCCCCTTCGCTACACATCAACTTCTCGCGCGTCATCTTCTCGCGTAATGAGTGCTGGCAGACCGCGTGACGGTCTCCTCTTTGATAGTACCGACAACCAGCATCGTCCGGGCCGCGTAGCGGTTACCTATCGATAGACCGAGACAGCCGGAGTCATCCGTGCCGAGTAGCGATTACCTATCGATAGACCAGGACAGCCGGGATCGTCCGGGCCGCGTAGCGGTTACCTATCGAATAAAGAGCCCTACGACCAGCAGGAGCCTTGGGCCGCGGCTACTCTATGAACCAAATTCGTCCTATTCGCTCAACCGGCCAGGATCTAGGTAACCGGTACGCGGCCAAGGTATGACTGATTTATCGAGTTGCTATCGATAGGTAGCCGCTACGCGGCCGGCGCAACCAAAACGGATTAGGGGGCGCGACAATCTCACAACATCCAATCAGTTGTCTGGGATCATCGGTATGTGGTTTCAGCGTCGTCACTATGAAAGGGTCCGTTCCGAGTGACTCCTGGAAGGAAACAATCCAGTCCCTGGAGATCGCTTACGACCTGCTGACCATAGCCTGCCAGGGACCATTCAAGTGTAAGCCACCCTACGTACCGATCCGTCACGACCTCGCGTTCTGAACCGGAACGAACAGACCCGCCTTTGCCATCTTCTTTTTACCGATATGCTTCAAGCGTGCAGGCCAACCCGTCGGAGGAGGTCCGTGAAACGCGGGTCCGTTCGCAGAGGGTCGAAGGCCGGATCCACGCCCAGATATTGCAACTGTAGATCGTGCTGTTGATAGGCCTTCTCCAGCGACTTGAACGCTAGCTGCGTCTCGTCAAGGGCCGAATAGAGAATTGCCAACTGGCCGGGCGAGACATTTTCGTCGTTCTGCAATCGTTTCAAAATCGCTTGTGCTTGCTCGCGTTGGCCTGCACGTGCGTATGCCGAACCCAGGAAAATCTGCGTGCTCGAAGTATCCAGTCCCAGTTCGACGGCCTGCTTGTAAGCCGCGATCGCTTCCGTGTACATCCCCTTCGCAGCATAGTTGAAGCCGAGAAACAGATATGTGTAGGGATACTCACCATTCAGTCCAAGCGTGTTCTTCAAGACCTCAATTGCGCGATCGTATTGGCGTGCGTTGAGAAGAATATAACCGACAGTAGCGTTGACCCCGGGTGAGAGCGGATCAAGCTCTCTCGCGCGGTTTATCTCGGAAATGGCCTGTTCATGCTGGCCCATGAGTCTGAGATAGGAGGCGTACCAGCGATGTGCCAGGGCAAGGTTCGGGTTTAACTCGACGGCGCGTTTGTATTCCCGTTCGGCGTCTTCCCATTGCCAGGCATAGGTCTTCAGGTTGGCCAGCGCATAATGGGCTTCGGCAAGGCTCTCGTCCAATTCAAGCGCTTTTTTTGCCGCCGCCTCTCCTTTTGGCAGATATTCCTTCGCATCGAAAACGGTGCCGCCAACCAGGCTCCGGTAGATGTCTGAGAGTGCGGCATAAGGCGGTGCGTACGAGGGATCCAGGGCGATAGCCTGATTAAAGAAGTCGGCGGCCTTCTTGCGGTCCTCAACCCCACCCTTGGAACGATGGAAGCGCCCTTTGAGCAGCAGCTCATAAGCCTCCGGGTTTACTGTCTCGCGTTTCGCGATTTGCTGCTGTTCGCCTGGCGTTAATCGCAGCCGGAGCTTGTCGGCTATCTCACGGGAAATCTCCGACTGCAAGGCAAGAAGGTCCGTCGTCTTTCGAACATATTGCTCGCCCCATACTTGCGTTCGGTCGCGAGCGTCTATCAACTCGACGCTTATCGAGAGACTGTCGCCGCGCTGCGAGATTTTTCCGGTCAGGATGCCAGTGATGTCCAGCGCTTGAGCTACCTCCCGCGGGTCCGGGTCCCGGTCTTTATACATGATGGTGGAACTGTTGGCGATGACCTTGACGCCGGGCAGTTGCGAGAGGCGGTTGATCAGGCTCTCGCTGATGCCGTCGGAAAGGTAATCCTTTTCCGGATCGCGACTCAGGTTGCTGAAGGGCAGTACCGCGAGTGAAGTGATCCCCGCTTTGCCGTTTCCGCTGAGGTAGCGCGTGTAAGCGAAATAGCCGGCGGCTATTGTTGCCGCGATGAAAAGCGCCAGGATCGCTACCGCGCCACGCTTGTGGTGTCTGATTTCGCTCAGCAAAAACTCGGCGCTGGATGTCGAGTGCGAGGCGACGCCACCCGCGGTCGTGGCCGCGGCAACCGCGATCGGCAGCCCGTCCACGTCGAGAGCGAGGGTCGACATGCTACCGGGGGAGATAATGTCCTGCCTCGTCTCACCGCTTGGCATGCCCGAGCGCTCGAGCGCCGCCTGAAACTCCATTCTCTGCTTGAAGGTCTTTAGGTCCTGCTCCAGTTCTTTGACCGTTTGATAACGCGCTTCCTGGTTCTTTTGCAGCGCTTTTCCGATGATGCGCTGGAGCTCGGCTGGCACATCGGGCGCAATCGTGTTCAAGCCTCGCGGGTCAGTAGTTAAAATCGCCACGATCACGTCGGTGGTGGTTTCGCCCGCAAACGGCAGACTGCCGGTTACCATTCTGTAGAGCACAACACCCAGGCTCCAGATGTCAGTTCGGGCATCAACCGGAAGGCCTCGCGCTTGTTCGGGAGACATATACGCGGGAGTACCCATCACCACGCCGGGTTTTGTCTCGTACAACGATTCGGTCTGCGCTTGGGTGTCGAGACCGTCGCCCACGACGTCCTTGAGCTTCGCAAGACCGAAATCCAGGACCTTAACCAGCCGGTCGCGGCGGAGCATGGTGTTATCGGGCTTGATATCTCGATGGACGATGCCGGTCGCGTGCGCGGCCCCGAGCGCGGAGGCGATCTGGATGCCTATTTCCAGGACTTCCGCGACCTTGAATCCTCCCCGCTTGATGTGGCTGCTCAACGACTCGCCTTCGACAAATTCGGTGACGATGAACGCGAGTTCGCCTTCGTGACCGATCTCATAAATCGTCAGTATGTTCGGATGGTTGAGACTCGAGGCCGCATAGGCCTCGCGCTCGAATCGCCGCAACCGTTCCTTGTCGGCGGTGAGATCCGAGCGAAGAACCTTGATTGCGACCGGCCGGTGCAAGGTTAGATCTTGAGCAAGGTACACTTCCCCCATGCCGCCTGCTCCCAGCAGTGAGCGAATCTCGTAACGACCGAGCCTTGTGCCTTCCGTGACAGCCATAACGTTGAAAGCTTACAGATATGCGCGTTAAGAATCCAACCCCAACAAAGTAGAAACAACAGCCTGTGCTCAGCGAAAGTGTTAGTTAGGTCGGCAGAACGCCTAAGAGACAAAGCGATGCAACGCGATGTTAATGATTCCGCCGGAGTGTAGCTACTGGCAAAAGATACAGGGGCGCTTTGAATAGATTCGATACCATGACAGGCCTGCAAGGAGGAATTGAGGATTTGCGATTAACGGCAAAAACGACTAGATTGTATCAACCGAAACGGTCAGAATAGACCGGTCATCGATTATGGATCTTGTCTAAAATAACATCGCGAGAAAGTGCTTCGTGCCCTTAAAGGCATTTTCTCCACGTCGCCGCCGGAATATCTGGGAGTACTGCCGGATGTCCAGACGACTAGCAAAATGTGCCATGCTCGGGCAGGCCTCCTGGTTGTCCTGACGTCGTTGTCCTTTGCCTTTCACTCGAAACAGCTATGAAACCTTGCAGTCGGTCAATCAGATTCGCGAACGGACACTCGATGCAGCGATCCCTGCCCTGGGTCGCGTCGGCGTGTTTACTGCTGGCGCTGACTACTCCAGCTCGAGCCGCCGAAGGGACGCAGAAGCGGGTGCTTGTTCTCTATGCCGTGAGAAAAGAGGCGCCAGCGCCTGTCGTTTTTGAAAATACTTATCAGAAGACGCTACAAGAAGGTCTGGCTGACAGCCTCGATTACTATAGCGAGCATATCGATGTCGCTCGCTTCCCCGAGCCCGATTATCAGGCGGCGCTCCGGGATTTCCTCCGTCACAAGTACGAGCACCATCAACCCGACCTGATCATCGCTACAAGCGGGACGTGCATTGAGTTTGTCGAGCGGTACGGCGCCCAGCTTTTTCCGGGCAAGCCCGTGGTTTTCAACGGTGGCGAGGCTGCGCAGCCGCTCCCTAACGCTACCGGTGTGTCTTCTAAAATAGACATGAAAAGCACGCTTGATCTCGCGCTGAAATTGCCGCCAGGCATCACACGGGGCTTTGTAGTCAGCAGGGATGTGAGGCGGGTGTTTGTCGTCAGCGGGGCGTCGGATTTCGACAAGTATTACGAGAGAATCGCGCGCCGGCAGTTTCAGGAGTTTGAAGGACAGGTGGAGTTTACCTACCTGACGGGTCTACCGATGGCAGACCTGCAAAAGACCGTGGCTAATCTGCCGGCAGATTCGATCATCTATTACACCTCAATTGTTGAGGACGGAGCGGGAAATAAGTTCCTCCCGACTGAAGCCCTCGACAAGGTCTCCGCGGTAGCGAACGCTCCAATCTATTCCTGGAATGACGTGGGTATAGATCACGGAATCGTTGGGGGCAGTTTGATGAGCGTTGAGATCATAGCCAAACGGACGGCGGAACTAGCACTGCGCATTCTGAGTGGGGAAAAGCCGGAGAACATCCCCATTACTGAACTTCAGATCAATGTCAATATGTTTGACTGGCGCCAGCTTCGCCGATGGGGCATTAGCGAGCAGAGTCTTCCAGCGGGAAGCATCATCCGGTTCAAGGAGCCGTCGTTCTGGGAACATTACAAGTGGCAAATCGCCGCCATCATTACGTTGTGCATCGTTGAGGCATTTTTCATCTTCGGTTTGCTGGTCAGCCGTACGCGGCGCAAACGAGCCGAGGGAGAGAGCCTTCGTTTTGCCGCGTTGGCAAAGGCCGAACATCAGCGGCTGGACGAAGTCGTATCCAACGTCCCGGGCATCGTTTGGGAGAGCCGTTTGAAGCCTGGCGAAAACGTGCGGAAGGACCAGTTTGTCAGCGAGTACGTCGAGACAATGCTGGGCTACAGCGTGGAAGAGTGGTTGTCCAGCCCCGGGTTTTGGCTTCGTATTATGCCCGAGGAGGATCGCGAGCGAGCATTGAGAGACAGCGATGAGGTCTTTGCCAGCGGCAGAGAAGGTATCAGCCAATTTCGCTGGCTCACGAAGGATGGACGAACGCTCTGGGTTGAAGCGATCCTGGCCGCGATCTGTGACGAGGTCGGCAAGCCGGTTGGCCTCCGCGGCGTCACGATGGACATAACTGACCGCAAGCTGGCCGAAGAGTCGTTGAAACAAAGTGAGGAGAGAAACCGCGCGATCCTTCGCGCTATTCCTGACCTGATGTTTCTTCAGAGCCGCGACGGAACCTATCTTGACTACCACGCCAAAGACTCTGGTTCCCTGCTCGTGCCACCCGCGGAGTTTCTCGGAAAGAATATGCGGGACGTGCTGCCCCCGAAACTTGCGCGAGATTTGTTGGCTTGCTTTCGGCGTGCCGAGGAAACGAACGAACCGCAGGGCATTGAGTACATGCTTCCGCTTCAGGATGAGGAGCGATGGTTTGAAGCACGTATCGTCCGAACCAATAGCGACCAGTTTCTAAGCGTGGTCCGCGACATCACCGATCGCAAGCTGGCAGACGAGACGCTTCGCAAGAGCGATCAGCGACTCAGAGTCGGTCTGCAAGCAGCCAGAATGATCGCCTGGGATTGGCAGCCTTCAAGCGACAGGCTTATTACCATCGGCGATGTTTCTGAGATCTACGGAGTCGATTCCGTTATCGGCTCCGAGCAAGGCTTTTCGCAGCTTCACCCCGAGGACTTGGCCCGCCATAAGGCAATTGTCGAAAGAGCCATTGAGAGAGGGGGAAGCTACCACTCGGAGTTTCGCGTCGTCAGACCCGACAACGGCCAAGTGATATGGATCGAAGAACGCGGCGAAGCAGTGCGGGACAGCACGGGTAGAGTCGAGAAAGTCACGGGCGTCCTAATGGACATCACCGAGCGGCGCCGCGGAGAGGAAGCACTGCGCCAGAGCGAGGAGCGATTCAGGAACATGGCCGACACGGCTCCGGTGATGATCTGGATTGCAGGAATCGACAAGCTTTTCACTTACTTCAACAAGCAATGGCTGGACTTCACCGGGCGAAGCATGAAAGAGGAGATCGGCAACGGCTGGGTCGAAGGAGTCGACCCGGCAGATTACCAGCATTGCCTTGAGACCTACACGTCGGCTTTCGATCGGAGAGAGCCTTTTGAAATGGAGTACAGGCTTCGTCGAGCGGATGGTAATTACCGTTGGGTCTACGACGTAGGGACTCCTCGTGTCTCATCGAGCGGAGAGTTTCTCGGCTATATAGGTTCATGCATCGACATTACTGACCGCAGACTTGCGGAGGAAGCAGTGCGAGATCTCGGCGGGAGGCTGATCAAGGCTCAGGAGGAGGAACGGAGCCGCATTGCCCGTGAACTTCACGATGACCTGAATCAAAGGATGGCGCTGTTTTCCATCGAGTTAGAACAGCTTGCCCAGAAGACACCCGCAAAAGGAAGGCTACGGCCCCAGATCAAAGCCCTTTGGACCAAGGCTCAGGAGATTTCCGGCGAAATCCATCGCGTGTCCTACCAGCTTCATCCCTCGAAGTTGGACCACCTTGGGCTGGCGGCGGCGTTGAAGAGCTTTTGCAACGAGCTCTCCGAGCGAGAGGGTCTCACTATCGATTTCCGCGATGCGGGGTTTCCAGCGATCCTTCCAAAAGACGTCACGCTGAGCGTTTTTCGCATCGCCCAGGAATCGCTGCACAACGTTGTCAAGCATAGCGGCGTCCAGCACGCTACTGTCGTGCTTGAAAGAACCGATCAGGTAGTTCGCCTCTCAGTCTCGGACAGGGGGTGTGGCTTCGATACTGAGTCGGACAAGATGACCAGCGGGCTTGGATTCATCAGCATGAGGGAACGACTCCGGCTGGTTGGAGGCAATCTCTCAATTAGCTCGCAGCCAGGGGGCACACGAGTAGAGGTGTCGGTTCCACTCGGAACGCAAACGACCGCTGGTCAAACTGATCCCCAGGCAGAACTTCGTCATGAGAGTAACCAGGCCCTTGGAGCATCCGACTGAGGTCGTCGGGCGGCTATGACGAAATGGAGGAGTGATGAAACGCGCGCGAATCGTTCTTGCCGATGATCACACTTTGTTGCTGGAGGCTTTCAAGAACTTGCTTCAGCCGGAGTTCGAGGTCGTGGGCACGTTTGCCGATGGTCACGTTTTGGTTGAGTCTGCGCCGGCGCTGAGCCCCGATGTAATTGTGCTCGATATTGGAATGCCGACAATGAACGGTCTGAACGCTGGTCAACACCTAAAGGAAGCACTGCCGAAAGTAAAACTGATCTATCTTACGATGAATCAGGATCCCGACCTGGCGGCCGAGGCTTTCCGGTTGGGCGCCTCAGGATACCTGTTGAAGAACTCTGCCGCCTCCGAGCTCGCATATGCGATACGCGAGGCGATATTCGGACGATCGTATGTGACGCCTCTGATGACCAAAGGGATGGTCGGCTCATTCATCCAGAATCTCAAGCGGAGGAAGAGGCCTCACAAGTTGACTTTGCGTCAGAGAGAGGTGCTTCAGCTGTTGGCTGAGGGCCGCTCGATGAAGGAAGTAGCCTACATCCTGGGGGTCACGCCGCGAACCGTCGCCTTCCACAAGTACGCCATGATGGAGCAGCTTCAGCTGAAGACCAGCGCGGAGCTGATCCAGTTCGCGATAAAGAGTTCCATCTCAGGTGGCTAGTCCGAGCTGAATGATCTCTCCCCATAAAGAGAGCAGCAGGTGGAGTTGTTGAGATTCCTGCCCGAGGGGGCGTTCTTGCACGCGGTCACTTGCGATTGAGCCAATTCCCAATTCCAAAGTAGCGAGTCACGCCTGGAGGCTGAGGCACCTCCAGTTACGGTGCTCTTTTAGAGCGTATGAGTCTCCCATTTCTGTACCAGGACGATTTGCTGTTAGTTTTGCCAGTAGTTTTCCAACACGCTTGTCACCTAAGATGACATGATTGGAGCACAGGTCTACAGAGGAGAAAAATAGTGGATCGGACTCGATTACTATTGGCTGAAGATCATAAGGAAATGTGCGACAAGGCAGTGCGAGAGCTGGAAGTCGAATTTGACGTGGTTGGGACTGTGGGAGATGGTCAGGCGATGCTGGAAGCCGAATCCCTCACCAGGCCGGATGTGTGCGTGATGGATATTTCGATGCCACAAATGAGCGGCATTGAAGCGGCAACTATCCTAAAACAGCGGGGCTCGACAGCGAAGATCGTGTTTTTGACTGTTCACGAAGACCAGGCTTTCGTGGACGCTGCGCTTGCGAGCGGCGCATCCGCGTATGTTGTCAAACCTCGTATGATGCAGGACCTGCGGCTGGCGATCAGGGAGGTGCTTGCTGGGCGGGTGTTCATCTCTCCACCATCGCGGCCGTTCTGATCGAAACAACATCGAGATTGAGCCCTGATCAGTGGTCAACGTCCGGTTAGCCTTGCACGCGGCTCGGAGTATCCAGCCGCCTTCTCCACGGGACTTCGGCCCTACTGCGCCAAGCTGCATCCTCTACCAGGTCAAACTGAAACACTGCCCAAAGTCGGTTTGACTGTACTAGTTTGAGTGTTCATGCTTCGAGTGAGCGATAGTCATTGCAGGCCGAGATGAAGAGACACGTAATTGCGGACGAGGACAATACCGATACGGCCGAGCTCCCAGTGCACACTACTGCGGAGCCCGGAACTCCGGGCGCTTCGTCACTCGTTAAGGTGGACCTGGGCGCCGCGTCCCATCCCGGCAAGGTCAGAGCCAACAACGAAGACCACTATCTGGTCGCACGAGCTGACCGGATCATGCGCGCACTGTTGACCAACGTCCCCGAGGGCTACGTTCAGGCACTGAATACCGAGACCGTGTATGGAATGGTGGTCGCGGATGGGATGGGAGGTATGGCAGCCGGAGAGGTTGCGAGCCGGACGGCGATCAGCGAGTTTGTTGACCTGGTGCTGCATACGCCCGACTGGATCATGCGCTTCGACGAACGGTCGGTCACCGAAGTCCTGGCGCGGATGGCCAGCAGGTTCAACGATCTGAAAACCACGCTGATGGAGCGTGCAAAGTCTGACCCGTCTCTTACCGGCATGGGCACGACAATGACGCTGGTTTGCAGTCTGGGCGCCAACTCGATTATCTGCCACGTGGGCGATTCGCGCGCCTACCTGTTTCGCGAGGGGCAGCTGGCGCGGCTGACCCGCGATCACACGCTGGTACAGTCGCTCGCCGAGGTTGGAGCGATTCGTCAGGAAGACGTAGCCACGCATCCTATGCGGCATCTGTTGACTAATGCGATCGATACGCAAGCCGGAAATGTTAAGGTGGAACTCCATCAGTTGCGGCTGATGGACGGCGATCAGATCTTGGTCTGTAGCGACGGATTGACGGACATGGTTACGGACGCCGCTATCGCTGACAAGCTGAGAGCGCCCGGGTTTGCCGCTGACATTTGCAACGCGTTGGTCGACCTGGCTCTTGATGGTGGTGGCAAGGACAATGTAACCGTGGTGCTCGCTCGTTATCGTATCCCGGGCGAGTTTGAGTCGTGATCTGCCGCAAGAACCGAATCTTGATGGACTGAGTGCCGTGACTACGATCTCGCCGCGGTTGCGCCATATGGGTCCGAGAAAAATACCAGCTTCGGCCTCTGCGTCATGATTGCATCCTGGCTACGTCGTTACTCGTCCCGCCAATCTGTCTTATCTCATCATTGTCATTTCCCGCAACTGTCCTTCTCGAGTTTCAGGCTCGCCGCTCGGGTGGCGGACAAGGGATCAGCCCAACGGATTGCGACCCATTGATATACAGGTCAGAGAGAAAGCATATGTTGTGGAAAACCTTCTTTACAGTTATGGGGACGGTGTTTTTGGCGGAGATTGGCGATAAGACCCAACTGGCTACAATGCTGTTTTCGGCCGACGTGAACACTAGCAAGTGGGCGGTGTTCTTTGGTTCCGCTGCTGCGCTAGTCTTAGCGGCGGGCATCGGCGTTTTGGCGGGGTCACAACTTGATAGGTTTATCTCGCCGTCAATGCTCCGATGGCTCGCGGGCTTCGGCTTTATTGCAGTGGGGATTTGGACGTTGATCTCAAGATGACGCGGTGTCGCGGTCATCGGAGCCGAGCAGGGTTCGGATCTGTCGCGGTGAAACCACCTCGCTAAGGAGGCCGTTGTGACTAAGGAACACATAAACCCGGCAACCCTATTCCCAAGCGTGGAGTTCGGTTTTTCTCAAATCGTTACGACCCAAGGCCGAAAGACGGTGTATATCTCCGGTCAGACCGCGTGGGATGCCGAGAAGCGGATCATCGGTGGAATGAACCTCGGCTTGCAAACTCGACAAGCCTTGCGAAACATTCGAACCGCCGTCGAGACTGCCGGCGGAATAATGGCAGATGTCGTGTCGATGCGAATTTACGTCGTCAACTATAAACGCGCCGATGCCGGACACATTGGCGAAGCCGTCAAGGAGTTCTTCTCCGCGGCCCATCCTCCGGCCAGCACGTTGATCGGCGTCTCATCGCTTGCGGTCGAGGACTTCTTGATCGAGATTGAAGCCATAGCCGTAATCGAGTGATTCTTGGGCGATTATCTTGCGCCTTCGCGATCCTTTGCGGCTTTGCGTGAAACTGACGAGGAGAAGCAAAAATGAGCCCATCGATCTTGAGATGTGTTGCAGCCGCGAGCGCACTGGCGATCGCAGGATTCGCGCAACAAGTTGCCGATCCGGACTTCGACGCTAAGGTAGCCAGGCCCGCCTACACCAAGAAGCACCCAAAGGTCCTGATCGATGAAGCCCACAACAACTTTCACACTGCAAGCGGTCGCTACAAACCATTTGCCAGTCTGATTGCAAGCGACGGATACCTTGTCACTCCGAACAAGCAGAAGTTCAGCAAGGGAAGTTTGAAAGGCTTTGACATTCTTGTGATCTCGAATGCGCTTGGAGCGCCGGAGATGGGTAGCGCCGAAGCAAGCAATCCCGCCTTCACCGACGACGAATGCAATACGGTCGCTGACTGGGTTCGCGCCGGTGGGAGCTTGCTTTTGATCGCCGACCACGCGCCGATGGGAGCCGCTAACGAAAAAATGGGTCACCGCTTTGGCGTGGATATGAGCAAGGGGGCTACTGGCGATCCCTCGAACTATGACGTGGAATCCAACAATCAGGGCTTTATCAAATACAATCGCGACAACAAGCTGCTCGTCGATTGCGCGATCACTCGCGGACGCGACGCCAGCGAGAACGTCTCGAGTATCATCGCGTTCACTGGTCAGTCGTTGAAAGGCCCGGAAGGCTGCATCGTGTTTATGAAACTGGCGGACACCGCGATTGATATCGTTCCCACCGGTCAGGGTACGAACGAACGCAAACAAGTCTCGGCGGCCGGCCGGGCGCAGGGCATCGCTTTCAAGTTTGGCAAAGGCCGCGTAGTCGTGCTGGGCGAAGCGGCGATGATGTCGGCTCAAATTGTCGGTCCACAGAAGGTGAAGTTCGGAATGAACAAACCGGGGATAGACAATCGCCAGCTCGCACTGAACATCATGCATTGGCTTTCGGGATTGTTGAATTAGTTCAGGTCGCGCCGCGAGAGGGTACATCCTATCGCGTCGAAGTTTGCGACGCTGGCTGGCCGCGTAGCGGTCTCCTATCGATAGCCCGGGTCGAGCGAGCGCGACCAGGGCCGCGTAGCGGTTACCTGAGCTGGTCGTGAAACTGCCGACCCAAGAGACTACTGATCGGCTGGTGCAATCGATAGGTAGCCGCGATGCGGCCCGGGAGCTGGTGAGCGTGGCCAGTACTATCGTTAGGTAGCCGCGATGCGGCCGGCCTTCGTGACCGCAACCGTTATCGGCTAGTATTTCCATTCGATGTTCTCGCTCTTCGCCGATCCGCAGAGCGGGTCGCCTTTCTTGCCGGTTAGTTTGAGCGTCACCCGCAGCATTGTTCCTTCGGACTGCCCCCTCTGAATATGCTTCCATTGAATGTGACTCAAATGAATCTTCAATCGGCGGAACATCTCAAACCGCTGATCGTGGCGCATGACACCCCAGGACAGATAAAAGAATCTTTGCTGAGGCGTGCCCTGAGAGAACGGACCAAGGAAATTTGGCGCGCCGTCCGCCTGTTTTCCGATTCGGAACACTGGCTTGAACACGACGCGTTTCGAGTCGCCGGGGACGGCTTCAATCACATCGGCTCCTCTTTGAATGCCGAGGAAAACAGGCTCGTACTCAGCGAACCTAATACCGGGCAGGTCGGTGCAAGTGACCTCGATCGTGAGCTCGTCAGGTTTCTTCGATTGCATTTCCGTTACCTCGACTTCCAGTCGGCTTCGCTACAGCCCGACTCGTACCTCGAGCCGGGCCATTCTCACGTTCGCGACAAGCGACCTTCCCACCGGATTGGCGAGATGGATTGCTTCGAGTCAGCGACTAATATGGCCGGTAGGAGACCCTGACGCAAACACTTTCAGCGCGTCTGGCCCCGGACTCCGCACAAACAGGTAAGTCGAGCGCCGAGTTATGTGCACAACCGGACCAGCCCGCGAACCAGCAAGAAGTTTTGTTATCATATTTGAAGCGGGCGAACTGAGCGTGACGCCCGCTACTCGAGGAGGTAGAACAACGTCCCGCCGACGGCCCGGGGCGCGGCGCCGATTAACCCTCCGGAAATCGGCGCGGCGAAATGGAGATGACCACAGCTCCGAGGGGGCCGTTTTAGGTGGTGGGCGGTCTTGAAGGTTCGCGGGATGTAACTTGCCTGATTTATGTCAATATCAATCAACAAAAACTTCTTCATCGAAGACCAATCACCGGAAAAAGCCGCCCAAGCTTTTCTTGAGGTCGCTGAACATTTTCAACTTGCAGTCCTTCCTACAGAACAACGTCATCCAAAGACAACGTTCCTTTCAGATCTTTCTAAGGGCAATCTTCCTGAGGCTATTTCTATCTTAAAGAAGATTGATGTTGAAGCACTGGAGGTCCTCAATCATCAGATGGATAGAATCCATCACTTACAAAGAGCGATAAATGAAACCATTTTCTCCGGAAGGCGAGTATTCCTATGCGGTTGCGGAGCAACGGGTCGTTTGTCTCTCACGTTGGAGGTATTGTGGAGGCAACAAGCCTCCTCCCTACTTCGTGATTCGGTTGTGAGTTTTATGGCCGGAGGGGATGTAGCGCTTATAAGTTCCATCGAGAACTTTGAAGACTCGCCCGAGTTTGGTGTTCGGCAATTGAAGGACCTGGGATTCCAGAAAGGAGACCTCCTGATCGGCAGCACTGAGGGGGGAGAGACACCTTTTGTAATCGGAGCGGTCGAGTATGCCGCCTCTTTGTCAGAATCGAGAAAACCGTTTTTCATGTACTGTAATCCTGATAAGGCATTAAGGAGTCACGTCGAGCGATCACGCCGAGTGCTTGACCAGGAGAATATAGAGAAGATCAATCTCTCTGTGGGACCAATGGCAATTTCAGGCAGCACTAGAATGCAGGCTAGCACGGTTCTGCTTGGAGCAATTGGTATCGCACTTCTATCCGAGCAACCAGATGTAGTACGTCAGGATATTGTCAAACTTGTAATCGATTCAGACTTTCTGTTTCTTGCGAAGTTTATCGAGATGGAAACCGAAATATACGAAAACTCAGGAGTTATTTATTATGAGACGTCGGAGAATCTAGGGATTTCGGTGCTTACTGACACCACTGAACGCTCGCCAACCTTCAGCCTGGCTTCTTTTGATAATTCAAATGATCAGGATCCCGTTCCATCGTTGGCATATCTCTTATTCTCCAATGCTGATTCATCGAGGGTCGCGTGGTCAAAATTGCTGTTACGTCAACCACGTGCGTTGGATTGGAAGGAGCATATTGAACGAGTTAGCCTGACCCGCCTTCTTGGTTTTGATTTTAGTAGAGGAATTATTGAGCGAAGGAAAGAGATATTTCCGAATCTTTCCCCCCACATCTTTAGAATCATTGATGAGGGTGACCACTTACTCTTTGCTTTAGAACACCTTGCTCATAGAGTGAGATGGAAAGATGCTTCATCTCTAGCTCGTCATATTATTTTAAAGCTACTCTTGAATACCCACTCGACACTGGTCATGGGAAGACTGGGTCGCTATGAAGGTAATGTAATGACCTGGGTTAGGGCGAGCAACTTAAAGTTAATAGATCGCGCCATCAGATACGCAACTGCTCTTCTAAAGGAAAGTGGAACAAACCGACTTACATATGCGGATGTAGCGTTTGAGGTTTTTCGACAAATGAAAAGAGTAGGTCCCACTGAATCTGTTGTTCTTTCCACCGTAAAGAGTCTCGAAATGCGCGGGTGGTCGTAACGCCTGATTCGTCCCGGAGCGATGCGTGTGACGCATTGGAATCTCGACACGAAATTCAATTGAAGACCGCGGCTCAAGACACGGTATAAGCTGTGTCGAGGGAAGAGTCCTCTAACCTTCGCGTTCCAGAATCAGGGTAGCTTAAGTCTGTGTCCCGTTGTTTGTTGAACCCGCATACACTAAAGTTTATGCTGCTTCGCGAATGCAACTTCACGCTCTCGATCTCGCAATTGTTGTCGCCTACCTTGCCGGAGTAGTGCTGCTCGGCTGGTACTTCAGCCGAAGGCAGAAGGACCTTCGAGATTATTTCCTCTCCGATCACGATGTGCCCTGGTGGGCGCTGGCCGCCTCGATTGTAGCTACCGAAACATCAGTCGTGACGTTCATAAGCGTTCCAGCCTTCGCTTTTGCCGCTAACGCTCGCGGCGAGGGCGGCAACTTCACTTTCATGCAACTGGTCCTGGGCTACATGGTCGGGCGGCTGGTCATAGTAGCTCTTTTCATTCCGCTCTATTTTCGCGGCGAGCTCTTTACGGTTTATCAGGTCCTGGACCGTAGATTCGGCGGGCCGGTCAAGCGCGTTGCGGCGTCGCTGTTCATAGTAACGCGTTCTCTGTCGGACGGCGTGCGTCTATATGCGACGGCGATTCCTCTCGTCGCGCTCACCGGCTGGGCCGATTGGAAATCCATTTTGATAATAGGCGCGGTGATGATCATCTTTACCTATCTCGGCGGGATTACGGCAGTCATTTGGATAGAGGTCATTCAGCTCCTCATCTACAATCTCGGCGCAATAGTGGCCGGATTGATGCTGCTCAACCTGATACACGGAGGCTGGAGCGAAGTAGTCGCAGTAGGCAGCGAGGCGGGAAAGTTTCGCTTCTTTGATTTCGCAACTGACGTCTCCCGCAGCTACACATTTTGGGCCGGGGTCTTTGGAGGCGCGTTTCTGACCACTTCGACTCACGGAACAGACCAATACATGGTACAGCGCTACCTGTGCAGCAAGAATGCGCGACAGGCGGCCAAGGCGCTGCTGGCAAGCGGAGCCATCGTATTCGCTCAGTTCATCATGTTTCTGTTGATCGGTGTGTTGCTCTTTGTGTTTTATGGCCGCTACAAGGCGCTGCCGGCCGATATCAGCGCTGACCGGGTCTTTTCACACTTCATAGTCAATGAGCTTCCGACCGGAGTTATCGGTTTGGTCATCGCCGCGATGTTAGCAGCCGCGATGTCGTCGTCGCTCAACGCATTGGCTTCAACCTCGATCACGGATTTCTATCAACCAATGATTGCACCCGGCCGGTCGGAGGCCCATTATGTTCGCGCCTCGCGCGTGATAACAGCGGTGTGGGGAGCGGTGCAGATAGCCGCGGCGTTATACGCGATCGGCAAAGACCGGCGGATCGTGGACACCGTGCTTGCGATAGCATCGTTCACCAACGGTCCCATTCTCGGGCTGTTTTTCCTGGGAACGTTTACAAGGCGAGTGAAGCAAGCCGGGGCGCTTGCGGGTGTCATCAGCGGCATCGCTGTCATGGTCTTTGTTTGGGCGCGGCTTGACGTATCGTGGCAGTGGTATGTGCTGATTGGGTCCTTAGTTACGTTTGTGGTTGGCTACGCCGCGAGCCTGATGGTTGATCGAAAGCCAATTCCTGCGTTAGAGCACGCCGCGGATTGAAGGTATGAAAGCGAGAGCAGAGTTTCACGCAAAGACGCTAAGGGACGCCAAGACGCAACCGGGAGTGGCGGTGCGGTCTTTACGATTCTTTGCGCCTTTGCGTCCCTTAGCGTCTTTGCGTGACACGCCAATTCGCAGATCGTTTGTCGCGAGTGCGTCACTTGTTTTGCTTCTGCCGCTGACGTTGTTCGCTCAACATAACGCGCGCAGCGCGCCAACGCTTTCGCCCACCGCGCCCGAGTCCGTGGGTATGTCGAGCGCGCGGCTCGTGAAGATTGATGAGGCCGTGCGTGAATCGATCGCTCGCAAAGAAACGCCGGGCGCCGTCGTGCTCGTAGCCCGCAAGGGCCGGATCGTCTATCGCAAAGCGTTCGGAGATCGCGCCCTCGAGCCCAAACGCGAGCCGATGACCGTTGACACGATCTTCGATCTTGCATCGCTGACCAAGGTTGTAGCGACCGCCACTTCGATAATGATCCTGGTCGAGCAAGGCAAGGTGAGCCTCGCGGATCCAGTCGCCCTCTACATTCCCGAGTTCGGCAAGTTCGGCAAAGAGCGGATCACCGTCGAGCAGTTGATGACTCATCGGGCTGGCCTGCCTCCGGATAACGAGATCGCCGACTATGCTGGCAAGATTGATCCGCTTCAGTTGATCTATGAGCTACGCCCGAGCTACGAGCCGGGTACGCGATTCGTCTATTCGGATGTGGGTTTCATCGTGGCGGCAGAGATGGTGCGTCGAGTGTCGGGAGAACAAATTGATCAATTCGCACGTCAGAACATCTACACCCATCTTGGAATGAATGACACCTTGTTCAATAGCGTAGAACTCGCGAAAAGCTTTACAGCGAACCGCGCGTCCCGACCTCAGGGCGACTTAAGCGAATATGGCTTCGCCTGGCTTGACCGGATCGAACGGACCGCTCCGACCGAAAACCGCGAGGGCCGTTGGATGCGCGGCGAAGTTCACGACCCGCGAGCTTATGAGATGGGCGGCGTAGCGGGTCACGCCGGGCTCTTCTCAACCGCAGACGACCTCGCGATCTTCTGTCAGATGATTCTCAACAAGGGTGAATACAACGGCAAGCGCATCCTGGCACCGTACACCGTCGAGCGAATGATCAGCGCACAGTCGCTTCCGACTTCGCAGATGCGAGGCATCGGTTGGGATGTAAATACGTCGTTCTCCTCGAATCGAGGCGATCTGTTTCCGGTCGGAACGTTCGGGCACACCGGCTTCACCGGCACGAGTATCTGGCTGGATCCAGCAAGCGAGACCTTCGTTGTGTTGTTGACTAATCGCGTTCACCCGAACGGCAAGGGCGATGTGACCAGACTTCGGTCTTTAGTGGCATCCATCGTTGCGAGTGCTATTACTGATCCGC
>DATMCM010000273.1:0-3389 GCA_035558335.1 Blastocatellia bacterium
AAGAGCGATTGACGGCGGACTATCGCGGCACCGGGCTTACGATCGGGAAACATCCGATGGCTTATCGGCGCGAGGAGCTGAATAAGCTTGGCGTCACCCGGGCGATCGACTTGGCCGAGATTCGCAACGGACGCCCGGTGACGGTCGCCGGATGGATCATAGTTCGTCAGCGGCCCGGCACCGCAAAAGGATTTTTGTTCCTCACCATGGAAGACGAGACCGGCATCGCCAACATCATCGTGACCCCGAGTGTGTTCGACCGGAATCGAGACGTGCTTGTGAACTATCCGCTGCTTCTTATAAATGGCGTGCTTCAGAATCAGGACGGTGTCATTCACGTAAAAGCAGGGCGCATCCGCCCGCTCGATTTCACGACCGAAGAAGAGCATAGAGCTCAGGCTTTAGACCTGGGCTTGGATCAGCGCGAGGATCAACGCGAAGAAAAGACAAGGCTAAAGCCTGAACTCCATGCTCTTTCGCGCGATTTTCATTAAGTGAGTTATCAGTTGCGGAGGTTTTCAAAGCCGCATTACCACTGAAGCTGAGGGAGCCCGCGAAGCGGGATGCCCGCGAAGCGGGAGAGAGCGTGTAGCCCAGGTCAAGTCTGCGCAGCCCTGGGTAACACGCCAATTCCGATGGCCCTCAAGCCCGCGAAAGCAGATGACAGAATCCTGTTGCATCGGGATTCTCTGCCGCCCGCTTTCGCGGGCTCGTCGACCGTTGCCCCGCGGGTTACCCAGGGCTGCGCGGACTTGCCTTGGGCTACACGCTGTTGCCCGCTGCGCGGGTTCACCGGCTTCACTCGGTGGGAACCCGCAGAAATGTCGCTGATTGATGAAGCCAGCCGCATGCGAAGCACACGACTGGCCGTGCTATCATACTCGGCGCAACTGGCCATTCGCAGATTGACTCATTCTTCGCCGCTGAGCTTCGCGTGAGCGAACGAGTTAACAATTGATCTCTTAGCTGAATGAGAATGCCCTGGTCCGAATGCCTGACAACAACCTCGCACAAATAGTTATCGCCCGCGACACGGCTGCACGTTTGAACGCAGCCGCCGACTGGCTGAACTCCTACCCGGCGGACGCAGAGATCCTCATCGTCTCCCCATCGCGGGAAGCGGGAGACGAGTTCGCGCGAACCGCGGCGCGAAAATCGGGCGCGCGATTCGGGCTGTCTCGGTTTACCCTCAATCATCTCGCGGCAAGCCTCGCGGCGCCGGTGCTCGCTCGCGCAGGACTCGTTCCGGCAAGCGGGTTTGCCCTGACCGCCGTCGCTGCTCGCGCCGTGCATCTGCTGCTGACTGAAGGCGCGCTTTCATACTTCGAGCCGGTCGCCACAAGACCAGGTTTCCCGACTGCGGTGGCGCGAACGCTTGAAGAGCTGCGAATGAACGACGCCGACGGGCGAGCGATCAGCAAGCTCACGCGCGGTGGTTCGGACCTCGCGGCTCTTGCCGAAAGGGTCGCGCGCGAGCTTGCCCAGGCGAAGATCGCCGATCGCTCCGCAGTCTTCGAAGCCGCCATCAACGCGACTCAGGACTCAGCACTCAGGACTCACCACTCCCTGGGCTTGCCGCTGCTGCTGCTCGATGTTGCTCTGATTTCCTCGAGCGAAGCCGGGCTTGTGGCCGCGCTTGCCAGTCGCGCGCCTGCCGTGTTCGCGACCGCCGCGCGAGGCGACCAGCGAACGATCGTACGTCTTGAACGCGCGATGGGCTGCAAGGCTATCGAGGTACATGATCCAAACCAGAACAGCTCGCTCGCATCGCTGAAGCGGCACCTGTTCGAAGATTCGTCCGGCGAGCCTGCGAAGCTGGACAAGACCGTCAAGCTCACGTCGTGGCCCGGCGAGGCCCGCGAGTGCGTCGAGATCGCCCGGTTCATTCAACAAGAAGCCGCAAGCGGAGTCGCGTTCGATCGGATCGCGGTCTTTCTGCGCTCGCCGGGCGAGTACGGCTCGCATCTCGAAGAAGCGTTTCGACGCGCTGCGATCCCGGCTTACTTCGCGCGCGGGACGTCAAGGCCTGATGCCGCCGGACGAGGTCTGCTGGCGTTGCTTGCGTGCAAGTCGGAAGGACTGTCGGCGCGACGGTTTGCCGAGTACATCTCGCTTGCACAGGTCCCCGACCCAGCAGATGCGAATGCCCTTCGCACTGACGAGCACTGGACGCCGCCTGACCACGACTTGATTCCAACGGCGGCCGATATCGAGAACGAAGAAGAAACCCGGAACGAAGATGCTCCGTTGCCGGTCGAGCTCGAGGGGAAGCCTGTGGTGGGAGGAACGCTTCGCGCGCCGTGGCGTTGGGAGCGATTGCTCGTTGAGTCTTCGGTGATCGGGAGCGAGGAGCGATGGGAACGGCGCATCGCGGGGCTCGACCGTGAGTTGCGGTTGCGCCGTGAGGAACTGGATGAAGAAGACGAGGACCGCGCCGTGCAACTGGATCGCGATATCAGCGATCTCTCTCACCTTCGTGAGTTTGCGTTACCCTTGATCAAGAAGCTCGCGTCGCTGCCTGGCGAGGCGACGTGGGGCGAGTGGCTTGCGAGGCTTAGTGAGCTTGCGGGGGCGGCGCTGCGTGAGCCGGAGAGCGTGATCTCGGTTTTGAATGAGCTTGCTCCGATGTCGCCGGTCGGTCCGGTCGAGTTGTTCGAAGTCCAACAGGTGCTGACCCCTCGGCTTCGCGAGCTTGCGATAGCTCCTCCCCGCCGCCGGTATGGTCGCGTGTTTGTCGGCTCGACCGATGCTGCGCGAGGTATGACCTTCGATATCGTTTTTGTTCCAGGCCTGGCCGAAAAACTGTTCCCTCGAAAAGTCGTCGAGGATCCGATCCTGCTCGACGGCCAGCGTCACAAACTCGAGACCGCGGAGCTTGTAACTCAGCGCGACCGGGTAGCTGCGGAGCGGCTCGCCTTGAGATTGGCTCTGGGAGCCGCTCACAGCCGCGCTTATCTTTCTTATCCGCGCATCGACGTTCAGCAGTCGCGTCCTCGTGTGCCGTCGTTTTATGGGCTCGAAGCGCTACGCGCCGCTGAAGGCAAGCTGCCGGGCTTCGATGAGCTGGGCACGCGGGCGGAATCCGGTTCGAGCGGACGGCTTGGCTGGCCCGCGCCCGAACTGGCCACCGACGCGATCGATGAAGCTGAGTACGATCTGGCGTTGCTCGGCCCGCTGTTGGACGCGGATCCCGAAACGACCTCGGGGACCGCGCACTACTTGCTCGGGTCGAACCCTTATCTGGCGCGCGCGCTGCGCGGGCGGTCGCGCAAGTGGCTCAAGCGGTGGACTCCGTATGATGGTCTGGTCGAGCCCGACCAGTCAGCCCTTGAAGCTCTCTCGAAGCATCAGCTTTCAGCGAGATCATTCTCGCCAACCGCGCTTCAAAA
>DATMCM010000274.1:0-2758 GCA_035558335.1 Blastocatellia bacterium
CTCTTGTCGTGTGTTTTGAATACCGGGAGCCGTAGTCTCAATCCTGTTCGGATCCATCCCGGGGGTCGCCGCCTGAATCGTTGGCTGAGGGAACAAATCCAAAAGCGCTTTCGAGTTGGGGTCAATCCGCTCGGTTGGAATCCTGTTGTCTGGGAATTGCAGCCCGGTCAGCGGGTCGATGATCTGCAGGCTGCTCTGCGAAAAATCTCCAATGCGCTCGCGCAGGCTCGGAACGGTGAGAAAGTTTTCAGCCGGCTGGCGAATGATTCGACGGAATTCCTGTGAGAAGAAGAAGAAAGTCTTGTCGTGCCCGCGCGAATAGATTTTTGGTATCCACACCGGACCGCTGAAGACGTAGCCGAAGTTATTGTACCGAAGCGTCGGCCGCGGCGAGCGCGGGTTGCCGCACTGCTTGTCAATCGGGGCAGCAGTGCCGTCGTCGCAGAAGCGTCCCTGCGCATTGTTAAGAAAGCTGTTGGCGTTCAATTTGTCGTTACGGAAGAATTCGTACGCGCCGCCGTGAAAGTCTCGACCGCCTCCACGAGTCACAATGTTCACCACGCCTCCGGATGCGCGGCCAAACTCGGCGGTCGGAACGGAAGTTATGACCCTGAACTCTTGAATTGAGTCGACGGTGGGTGTTGACAGCAGCGTTATGTTCGAACCCACGTCGACGTTTGCGACGCCATCCACCAAATAGTTGGTCGAGCTTCGCCGGTTACCGGCGATAGAAATGTTCGTGGTGCTGGTTAATCCGATTGAAGACTCGGTCGTATCGTCCGAGGTTACACCTGGGACCAGCGTCACCAACTGCAGAAAGTTGCGATTGTTAAGAGGTATTTCAACGACCTTGCGATTCTCGACTACGTCGCCAACGGTAGGCGTGCTTTGAATGATCGGCGCTTCGCTGGTCACCGACACGACTTCGCTGATCGCGCCTGCTTCGAGCTGTACGTTTATCGTCTTCCGGTCATTCACCAGGAACTCGACGGCTTTGTTCGAGTACTCCTTGAATCCCTGGAATCGCACGGTTAAGTCGTAGATGCCGGGCTGTATCTGAGTGATCGAGTAGTAGCCGTCCTCTCCGGCCCCCGTCTTAAGCTTTTCACCAGTCTTGACGCTGGTCAGTTCGATCTCGGCGCCCGACACCGCGGCGCCCTGCTGGTCAGTCACCTGGCCCGAGGCCCTGGCAGTCGTCTCTTGCGCCAGCGCCGTCACGCCGCCGCTAATCAACAGTATGATCGCCAGACAGATGATTGGCGTTCGAATGATGTCCATACTCCCCTCCATCAAATTGTAAGTGAGACGGAGACCGCAAACAGCCGTCCGACTCCCAGTCGAACAGCTTGGGACACTACTTAAGCCGGTATCGAGCAAGGTTTGTGAGCTAATCCCCGAGATCAATATATCAAGTACTTCTGTCTTATCCGCGCAAACCCTGACAACCCGGTTTGCCAGGTTCCCGCAATCTCAGAAGGTGTCTTGCCTTCCTTCAATGCGGAAAGCGCGGCGCTGCTTGTCAGCAACCGCAGGTAATCGTCGATCTTCCAAACGTCCGGGTGGAGCCTCCAAATATGATACGCAATCTCCACGCCCGTTGCTACCGGTTTGAAAGCGCTGCGATCGGTGATAATGACGTTCACACCGCCGCACTGCTCGCCTCTGAATTTGGAGTTCTGTGGCGTAAACCTAACGGGTACGAACCGCACTCCGGAAAGGCCCGCTCGATTTAAAGCCTCGCTCAACTTTTGCCCATCGATCCACGGCGCGCCGATCAACTCGAACGGAGTATCGGTTCCGCGCCCGACCGAGAGGTTCGTCGTCTCGAGCAAACCGATGCCCGGATAGAGCAGCGCTTCGGTGAGGCTTCGCATGTTCGGCGACGGGTTCACCCATTCGAGGCCGGTTCCGTCGAAGTAGTCCGCGCGGCGCCAGCCTTCCATCTTGATCACCGTCAAATCCGCGCCGATCTTTCGCTCAGCGTTGAACAGGGTCGCCAGCTCGCCAATCGTCAGCCCATACCGCACTGGTAATGGATGATACGCGGTAAAAGAGAACTCCCGCCGAGAGGAGAGCTCGGAGTCGGCAACCGGGCCTTCGATGTCGTACCCGTTGATTGGGTTGGGGCGGTCGAGCACCACGAACTTGATCTTGTTCTTCGCGGCTTCCTCCATCGCGTACCCGCAGGTCGTTATGTAAGTGTAGAATCGCGTGCCAACGTCTTGAACGTCGAATACCAGTGTGTCGATGTCCCTTAACATCTCGAGAGTCGGCCGTTGGCTGTCTTTGTCATAAAGGTTGTAAACCGGAAGCCCGGTCTTCTGATCGAGCTGACTACTGACAGGCGTGTCTTCAACGCCGCGCACTCCGTGTTCGGGCGAGAACAGAGCGACGAGCTTCAAGTTCTTTGCGTCGGCAAGCACGTCGATGGTTGAGCGCCCGGCTCGGTCGCGGCCGGTGTGATTCGTGATCAAGCCGATTCGCCGTCCTTCAAGCTGTTTGAATCCGTCGCGTTCCAGCACGTCGATACCAGTCAGCACCGGATGAAGCGGGCCATTCGGAACGCCGCGATTGATTACCGCTCGCGGCGCATCGACGAAAAGGGGCGGCGACTTCAAGTCGGAGTGAGCGCCCTTCGGCGGATCAGTAATTGCACTCGCAACAATGGACGCGACTAAAGACCGAAGCCTGGTCACATCGCCCTTGCCGTTCGGATGAACGCGATTGGTCAACAACACAACGAAGGTCTCGGTTGCTG
>DATMCM010000275.1:0-5060 GCA_035558335.1 Blastocatellia bacterium
GAGCGGATGTGGCTCGCGAAGCCCCCGCGATGACCGATGATGTTCGGTTGCACTTGGGGGCAAAGGTGATGGTTTCCTGACATGCACTGGTGACAGTACATGCAGCTACTCGAACTCCAGGCAATGCCGACGCGCTGTCCGACCTCGAGTCTCTTGGCATTCGGGCCCACGGCCGTGACTCGACCGATGACCTCGTGGCCGAGAATCGCGGGGTACTGCGAGATGCCCCATTCGTTGTTCAAGACAGAGAGATCGGAGTGACACAAGCCGCAGTGTTCGACGGCGACTTCAACATCCTCGACCCCGAGCGGTCCGAGATCAACGGTTTCGAGCACCATCGGCTGTTTAGCCGCCTTCGCGATCCATGCCTGATAATTCATCGGGTCTCCTATTCTGAAACCTCGGCTGGACTCGACGGTGGCTGGCTCGTTGTGGCTTGGGGTTAAAGTGGACATGAGTATTCCTTTCTGTGGTTAAGTCAGATAAATGCGGCGCGGTTCTTGGCCACGAATTCTTCGATCGTCATTGGCGGCCGACCGCTGATCTGCGCTGCAAACGAATTCGTTTCAGCGAAAATTCCTTCTTGCAATTCGACTGCGACTGCTCGGCAGTGCTCTTTGAAAAAGAGCATTGCCGGTTTGGCCAATCGACTCTGCGAAGCTATCGACACTCGCCTGCTGATAGGTAACGGTGCCGGCGGGCGTCTGAACGCTGGCGAACAGGGCTACGGCGAATACCACCCCAACCGTCCAAAGCCGGGAACTGTCGCGGCTCACTCGCTCCGGTTGCGATATTTGGGCGGAATTCATGTCACGGAGTCCTGGGCTCGCCAGACAAGCTATTCGGCAACGGGGGTAGTTCACAGACAAGGCGCATGGCTTCTCTCAAAGACTCGTTCCCGGATTACTGGTCGTCTGATCCTTCTTCGGCTGAGACGAAGCGCCAACCGCCCTTGTCACGGACGATGTGACCGGCATTGGGGCTCGGAAAGTGTGTTCCCAATACCAACACATCCTTACTCTCGTGATTGCTTATGAAGGTACGTCGCGTTGATAGGGCGAGTTTCTGATCGAAGTCAAAGTTAGCGCAGATCCCCGGATCTGCGATCTGGATCGGATTGTGTATCAAGTCCCCAGTTATCGTTGCTTTCCTCCCACCAGAACTTATTGCCACGCTAACGTGTCCGGGCGTATGCCCGGGTGTAGGGAACAGGGAAACCTCATCAGTCACGCGATGATCAGTTTCAACAAGCTCCTGAAGGCCAGCCCTGACGATCGGCAATACGGAATCGTTCATTACCGTCTCCTGCTCGGCGAGGGCGGAGGCAAACTCTGGCATATCACCCGTGCCGTGAGCGTCACGCGTCCAGTGCTCCCACTCGAACCGACCGAAGAGGTAGCGTGCATTTGGAAATGTGGGCACCCACTTCTGGCCGTCCCAGCGAGTATTCCACCCGACGTGGTCTAGGTGCAGATGCGTACACAGGACGACGTCGATTGACTCCGGAGGGTAGCCGGCCGCAGTCAGACGCTCGATAAAGGGAAGCTTGAGCCGGTTCCAGTCTTCATGGCCACGCGCTTTATCATTACCGATACATGTGTCGACAATGATGCAGCGTCCTTGAGATTCGAGGACATAGGTGTGCACCGAATACCGCACTGTACCGTCCGGATAAGCGTAGTGGGGGTGAATCCAGGCAATTGATTTAACGCGATCCTCGGTCAGGCCCGTGAACATTGCGCCCGGCGGGAAGCCTCCCTCAAGCTCGATCACCCGCGTGATCGCGACATTTCCGATCTTCCAGCGATTGATTTCCTCAGTCATGAAAAACTCCTAAAGTTGGTGTGTTTTGCTCAACGAACCGCTTCAAGACGGTTTGGCGCTACTCTGATGGCGCGCAGCGCCGCCGAAATCAAGGTCAATAAAAGTAAGAGGTCCGCCGATCTGGCGATGATCGAAGTGCCGCTCGTAGATCACGCGCGAGCCCTTCCACCGCCTGGCCGAGGACCAATGCACCGTAACCTGCCTTCCAAGGACGCCCAACAGATCCAGGGACCACTCGGCGTATTGCCCCTCGCTCCCGTCGGCGCGGATCGGAGAGTATCGAGGAGTGACCGACAGCCCGCCAATTTCAGCCATCACGTGAAGTGGCGCGAGGAAATTAAAAAGGATGGGCAGAACGTGGGCTTTTCCGGTCAGCGGGACCGGAGTTGTATCGCTCGCTACCTCCACGTCCTCCGCGTAGTAACGGTCAAAGATTGCAAGGAACTCCTCGTAACTGTTGCTGATGTCGGCGTTGACAAGGGCCTCGTTCAGCTCGGTGGTCGAGCGCTGATGACATGTCGAACCGTCGCTGTTCATCGAGTCGCGTCCCCACGGCGGTATTCGACCGTTAGCTCGTCCAAATGCTGTTTCAGTTCGCCATCGAGCTGGAGATCGTCGGCCGCCAGCGTGTCAGTCAATTGGTCGAGGCGGCTGGCGCCGAGGATCACCGAGGTTATTGCCGGATTTGCGAGTACCCAGGCTATCGAGAGCTTTGCCAGCGGCTCGCCGCGCAGCTTCGCGATCTCGCCAAGTTTCTCGACCGTTTCGAATTGGCGTTTGTGCCAGTAACGGTCCTGATATATCTCGCCGAATTTGCCGACCTCGACCGAGAAACGTCCCGTGTCTGGCGTCTGGTCGTGCCGGTATTTGCCGGTCAACAGGCCACCAGCGAGAGGATTGAACGGAAAAACGGCCAACGTTTCTTCCTGGGCAAGCGGCAGTAGCTCACGCTCAATCTCGCGGAACAGGAGGTTGTAACGCGGCTGTACCGAGACGAAGCGCGCGACACGCAATACGTCGGAACGGCCGACAGCTCGGGCGAGACGATAGGCAAGAATATTCGATACGCCTAAGTAACGGGCTTTTCCAGAGCGGACGATCACGTCGAGAGCTTCCAGGGTTTCGTCGAGGGGCGTTCCGGGATCATCGAAGTGGAGCTGGTAGAGATCCACATAGTCGGTGCCAAGGCGGCGCAGCGAGGCATCGATTGCATCGAGCAAATGCTTGCGTGATGCGCCCTGGTCCCACGGTGAGGGGCCCATGGGAGCCCCGGCCTTTGTTGCGACAATGAAGCGGTCGCGCTTGCCCTTTAACCAACGCCCGGTGATCTCTTCGGTGCTACCGAGCTGCCCCGGCTCGGCGCCCATCGGGTAGAAGTTGGCGGTGTCAATGAAATTGATGCCGGCGTCTGCGGCCTTGTCAAGAATCTGACGCGCCACGCCTTCGTCAGTTTGCTTGCCGAAGGTCGCGGTACCGAGGCACAAACGGGAGACGATCACGCCAGTGCGGCCAAACTTCGTGAATTGCATAGATAGTCCTGTGGGATCTAGACCGCCCTGAGGCCGCCATCAACCGGCAGATAAGCGCGGAACAGCGTTTCCGCCGTGTCACGGCCAAAACCGCTGCTAGCGCCGGTGATCAGGATTGTTTTGGACATACTCTGAAGGGTTTTCATACAGTTCTTCTCCTATGATGTTTTGTCTACTGCAATCTGGTTCTCGTCTTTCGTAAGACGAAGAAACTGGGTTGTTTTTGATTCCCGGCGGAGCCGTCCGTCGTGAATAATTCTGGTGCAGAAACGGCGCGGATGAGGCAAGGGCGGCGCGGCTCGGACACGGTGTCCACGCTGAAGCAGCAGGCGCACCGTGGTATCGCCCGTGTTCCCCGGTCGCTCCTGTGATCAGGAACAGCCTATTATTCTTAGTACTCATGCAAAAACCTCCTTAAATTGAATCCGCCTAACGACGTGTTCGCCCCGGCTTAATCGGCACACCTGCCGGTTTTGCCTTTGGGGATTGCGCATCCGCAGAAACGGAGACTGCCGACCTGGGCGGCAGCAATGGTCATGGCCGCAGTGCGAAGAAAGCTGCGGCGATCATGGTTGGTCTCTTCGGACTTTTTGATCGTATTCATTGCTGAATCCCATTGGTCTATTTAATGGTTGATTTCTTCGGCTCCCGTCATCCCCGTTGCTCCTGTGACTAAGGTCTTGGCTCGACTCATACTTCCCCTCCTGTTTCGGCGGACACCGTCTCGCTCGGCTCCAAGTCAACTGGCACGCGTTCGTGGCAGTCATATTCACGCAGTAAAGGCAGCGCGGTGCTTGTTAATGAATTCCTCCAGTGTCGTCGGAGGACGGCCCCCGATTTTCTCAACCAGATCATTCGTCCCAGCGAAGATGCCGTTCTGATGATCGATGGCGACCTCACGCAGATGCTGGATGGCGAAGGAATCTCCTTGACGTTCGGGTTTTGGTTCGAACTCGCCATAGAGAGCCCGCGCGTTATGCCCAGGAGGTGGTTTCTGACCGCCAGAGGCCATCGTTGTCAGCATCGTCTCAAAGCTCACTTGCTTGTATTGCACCTCCCACCCCAAGACGTGGCTGAGGAGCTGGGCGATCTCGGCATAAGTGAACTCAACCGGTCCGTAAAGAGGATAAACCTGGCCGCGATGCGGGTTCGGGTTTTGCAGAATCCCCACGATCACACGGGCCTGGTCCTCCGCCGCAATAGGAGCGTGTCGACCGGCGCCGAATGGGACGTGCAGCACTCCGGCGCGAATCATCGGTGCAAGATAGAGCAGCCATTCGGCAAAGTACGTGGGGCGAAGATGGGCCGCGGTAATTCCCGACCAGTCGAAGACCTGCTCGGAGAGCCAATGATCCTGCGCCGCGTGGCTCAGCGCGTCCTCGCGAGCCGATTTCTGCGACATGTTCACGACGCATTCGAGGCCGGCCTCTTTAGCGGCCTGAGCGAAATAGGTTGTCGCCTGCAGAATGCCGGGGCGGATCGGATAACAGAAGTATGCGCCGCGAACTCCTCGCATCGCGGCGCGCACGTCGTTGAACTTCAGAAAATCGCCGATAACCACTTCTGCGCCCATCTTTTCCAGCCGTTTCGAGCGGTCATCTTCGCGATGGGCCAGCGCCCGCACCGCATGTCCTCGCTCCAGCAACTGCTCGACCGTGTAACCGCCCGTGTCGCCGGTCGCACCCGTCACTAGGAATTTCTTCTGAG
>DATMCM010000276.1:0-11556 GCA_035558335.1 Blastocatellia bacterium
CAGCGCAAACAATGCAATACCAACCACCGGCATGCGAAATATCGCCCGTGCAAACCTCTTGGGCATAGGCTTGATCTCCTAACGAATCACAAATCATTCGGGACCGAGTAACTGTACCGCTCCCCGCCGCCCAACTGCAACTGCGCGGACCGCACTAAAGACGCTGATGCTCATCAGGTCACGTTGCACGACTGCGGGGGAAGGTTTCCACGAGCGTCCGCGGTCGGTCGAGCCCGCCGTCGCACCCTTGGAGCCGACCGCCCAACAAACGTCTCCGCCTGAGGCTACGGCGTTAAGCGTCTCGCTGGTTCCGGCTTCGATCGCGTGCCAGGATTCGAAGTTATCGGTCCGCAGTATTGTCCCTTTTTCACCAACTGCCACGGCGTAGTCGGAAGCAACTGCCAAACCCAGGAGTGCGCCACTGGTGCCCGAGGGTTGCGCAGTCCACCGTCTTCCGCCGTCGGCGGTCGCGAGAATCAAACCGTCTTCGCCAACGATGAAGCCTCGCTCAGGCGTGAGAAACTTGACCGACCAGAAGTCTTCGGCGCGGCCGGTTGGCACAACCTCCCAGTTAGCTCCTCCATCGACGGTTAAGAGGAGAAGCCCACTTCCTCCAACCGCCCAGCCACGTTCGGGATCCAGAAAGAAGATTGAGTTGAGAACCTCGCCCTCGCGCTCAGCGCGTTGGACTTTCCAGGTAAGCCCGCCGTCGTCGGTTCGCTGGATGCGGCCTGCGTAGCCTGCGACCCAGCCGCGAGTGGTGGTGACGAACTTCACGGCGGCCAGGATCTCATCGGTCTTCGATGCCGCTTGCCAGCTTTGCCCTCCATCAGTTGTGCGAAGCACCGCGCCGCTCATTAGCCCGATGTCACCAACTGCCCAGCCGTTTTTCTGATCGATCAGATCTACGGCTAGCAGATTGACTTCAGCGACAGGAGAGCCGGCAACCCAATGTGTAGCCGGCACGGGCGGACTGCTTCTGCACGAAGCCAGAAGAATGGCAATAAGCAAAACTTGTGACGGGGCTAGCCTGGGGACTAGCCTGGGGAATTGCAAATTGAAAATTGCAAATTGAAAATTGCAAATTGGAATTCGTGATATCCGATGTTGCTGCAATCTTCGATCTGCAATTCTCAATTTGCAATTCTCAATCTGCAATTTTAGATTCCCGTTTTTCTAGGGTTTGCGCTCCGCGGCCGGCACAAACAACAAATCGTGAAAGTCGAAGCTGAAGTCGGTAAGCGGCGAGACCGCTACCATCTTGATCTGCTCGATGCTGCCGTCGGGCTTGAGCGCGAAAGTCACGAAGGCATCAGCCTCGAGGCTTCGATCTCGCCAGCGAACTACAAACGTGTCGTACTGCCAGTGCTCGAGGTCGCCCACCAACGACGGAGTGTGACTGAAGCGCAACACGAGCTTGTCACCCTCGAGTGAAATTGTCGCGTCTCCATACCATGCGTCGTTATAGCGGCCCGCGTACTTTGCCAAAGGCAGCGAAGCTTTCGAGTCCGCTGCTCGCGCCGCCGCCTGGCGTCTCTCGACTTCCGCCGCGCCCGCCGCGCGCATTTCGTCCAACTTCCTGAACGCGGCTACCCAGTCGGTAGCTGGCGCGTTCATATAGTGATCCAGGATGCGATAGGTCAGCGACTGAAACGCTCCTCCTGATTGCTGATTGGTCAGCACGACGACTCCGAGATTCAACTCCGGCATCAGGGTGACTCTCGAGACGAAACCAAGCAGCCCGCCAGTGTGCGAGACCATCTTCAAGCCGCGATACTCCGAGAGCCCCCAGCCGAGCCCGTACGCGGAGAAGTTCGATTTCAGCGTGGCAAGGAACGGCGGAAGATCGCCAAGCGGCGTTATCGTCTGGGCCGACCACATCTCGCGGCTCTCGCGTTCGCTGAACAAACGCCGGCCTTCATCCATTGCTCCTCGGTTGAGCTGGGTTATCAGCCACTTTGCCATCTCGGCGACGCTCGAGTTGATCGCTCCGGCAGGACCGACGTTGTCCAGAGGCTGAGGCGCGACCGGTTGCACGCGTCCGTCCACCTTGGCGTGTGGAGCCGCGCGGTTTGGGCTCGAAGAAAGGGCGGCGACGCTGGTGTTGGTCGTGATCATTCCGAGCGGAGTGAAGATGCGCTCTTTGATGAAGTCGTCCCAGCTTTTTCCAGTGACCGCGGGGACGACTTGCCCGGCGACCATGTAAAGCACGTTGTCGTAAGCATAGCGGCTGCGGAAACTCGACGCCGGTTTGACGAAGCGAAACCGCCGGACAATCTCTTCGCGCGAGTAGTCGGTCGGAGGCCAAAAGAGCAAATCGCCGGCGCCCAGCCCAAGCCCGCTCCGATGGGTGAGCAGATCGCGAATCGTCATCTCGCGCGTTACGTATGGATCGTAGAGTTGAAAACCCGGCAGGTGCTTGACCACCGGGTCGTCCCAACTGATCTTTCCCTCATCAACAAGCATGCCGAGCAGCGCCGACGTGAACGCTTTGGTGTTCGAACCGATTCCGAACAAAGTGTTCTCGTCGACCGGCGTGGGATCGCCCAGCTTGCACACGCCGTAGCCTTTCGCAAACACGACCTTGCCATCCTTGACGATCGCCACCGCGAGCCCGGGCACTTCAAATTCCTTCAGGACTCGCGCCGCGAACGCGTCGAGATCTTGTGGGGCGGTTGCAGTCTGCGACGGCGTTGCCGATGCGGCTGACATCAAAGCAAGCGTAGCAACCGCGAATAAACGAATGAACTTATGATTCATCATCAAATCTCCTCTACGAGCTGCGGAAACCACACAGGCTCTAATATAGCAATCATGCCTCGAAGCTGAATCGCATTGGAACAGGAATGGTGTAGCGCCCCTTCTCTAGCCCAGGCGTTCACGCGCCTGGTTTGGCCGAGGGAGGAAGTGATTCGCGCGGGCTTGCTCGACGGTCAGCTTCCCAGAATGAGATATTTGCCTTCGATTCAAAATACGCGCTTGAAGAAGTCGATCATCTCACTCCATGCTTTGTCGGTTGCCTCGGGATCGTAGCGCGGGCCTTCGTCGCGCATAAATGCATGGGCGGCTTCATAAAGACTGACGGAGAACCTGGTTCCTGCTTCAGCGAGCGCGGTCGCGATCTTCCTTCTCCCATCTTCCGGAACGTGCGGGTCCGCGGTGCCGAAAACCATCAGCAACTCACCGCTAATCTCTCCAGCGCGTTGCAGCGATCGCGCATCTTCGTCCTTTCCTAGTCTGCCGTTGTGAATGCCGGTGCCATAGAAACAGACGGTCGCTTTCACATCAGGTTGAAGCGCCGCTCGAAACGCGAGATGCCCGCCTATGCAAAAGCCTGCCGCCCCCAGCTTGTTATTCTCAACCAGTGGATGCCGGTTCAGATAGTCGAGCGCGCTTCGGCAGTCAGCATCGAATTCCGAGACCGCGGTCTTAGCTGCATTCTTCAATCCGCGATCACGGCCCTCGTCGTCAAACGGAATAGCAGAGCCGGGCGGCTCAATCCGATGATAAATCTCCGGCGCAGCAACGACGAACCCATAGCCGGCGAGCCGAGCGACTGACCTGACCGTCGAACCGGTTAGTTGAAAGATGTCCGAATAGAGAAGGATTCCCGGGTATTTTGCCTCGGCTCGTGGGGCGGCTATCAACATCCGCATCGGTGAGCCGTCAGCGGGGATGTCCACATACTCAGTGTTGATGATCATCGAGTTGTTCCGAGAGTTTTGCCAGCGGGTCTTATACGGTTATATCGACCTCGATCTGAAGGTCCTGCGCAGCCACCCTGAGAACCATCTCAGGGCTGTTCGAAAAAAGCCGTGAGCTGGAGGCGGTTCGTGAGCTCCTGTTTTGGCTTCGGCTTCGATGGCAGTGAAGAACTGACCGGCCATCATCTTTACCGCGCCCTGGATCATTCGCTGACCAACTCCTGCGATTGCCCCTCCGATTTGCACTTCTCCGCTGTACTTGATCAGGGTGGCACCGACCTGGTCTTCGAGATCCAGATCGCCTGAGCCCTTAAGGAAACCGGGCTGGCCCTTTCCGTCCACGACGATTCGATAGTGAGAGGGCGGCGTCATGTCTTCGAGCTTGACGTGGCCGGTGAAAACGCCTTTGATCGAGCCGACGCCGGTCCGCAGAATGGCCGAGTAAGAGTTCTCGCCGGTCTTCTCGAGCTTCTCACAACCCGGGATACAACGCTGCAAGACTGCGGGATCTATCAACGCCTGATAAACGCGTTCACGACTCGCTTGCAGCAGGTGTGTGCCTTCGATCTTCATGCAGATGCGGCGGTTAGGGTTCCGGGTTCGGGGTTCCGGGTTTGGAGTTCCGAGTTCGGAGTTCCGAGTTCCGGGTAAGGAGTTCCGGATAAGGAGTTCCGGGTAAGGACTTTTGAGTTCAGGGTTTGTGGTTGTTTCTTGACTACAATCGCAAACTTGAGGTCGAACCCTGAACCCCAAACCCTAAGCCCTGAACCCCAAACCCTAAACCCTGAACCCTAAACCACCTGAAGCCGCTATTTCGCTCTTGAGGCGGCCGCTTCGATAGCGCGCCGCGTGTACACCTGCGCCAGATGCTTGCGATAGTTGTCCGAAGCGTAGAGGTCGCCGTTGATTGACATACCATCGGTCGCGTGCGATGACGCAGCCGCAATAGCTTGTTCGTCCAGCGCGCTCCCCACAAGCGCGCTCTCCACTGCGGTGGCTCGATAAGCCTTTGACGCAACGCCAGTCACCCCTACGCTTGCGGATCGGCATGTGCCGCCGGCATCAAGCGCAAGCGAAACGGCTATGCCGACAACCGCGAATCCCGACGCCGGCTGCGGCACTTTCAAGTACGCCTGGCCGAAGCGCCCGCTCGACACAGGGATTCTAATCTCGCGAAGAATCTCGCCCGGTTCGAGCGCTGTGGTCAGCATGTCGACAAAGAAATCGTCGGCTTTGATCAGGCGTTCCCGTATCGCGCCTACGGCAACCATCTCCCCTCCGAGGGCGATGATTGCGGCCGGCCAATCCGCTGCCGGATCCGAATGAGCGAGGCTTCCGCCGATCGTCCCTTTGTTGCGCACCTGGACATCGCCGATTTGCGAGGCCGTCTCGGGAAGCAACGGGCATATCTCCCTCAGGCGGTCCGATGACTCGAGCTGATGGTGGGTGGTCATCGCGCCGATACGAATCTGCGAGCCCTCTTCGCGGATGTACGCGAGGTCTTTGATTCGACCTATGTCGATCAGGAGTTGGGGCATCGCCAGTCGCAGCTTCATCGCCGGAATCAGGCTGTGCCCACCCGCGAGAATCTTGGCGTCGTCCGGGTGCTGAGTCAGAAGCGCCACCGCTTCGTTGAGGGTTGCCGGAGCTACATAATCGAATTGTGATGGAATCATCCTGGCCTCCTGTTTGTAGCCGCGTTGTCGCTCATTGCGCGTTGATGATCTTCCAAACCGCCTCGGGCTTAATCGGCATATCCAGATGGCGAACGCCGAACGGAGCAAGCGCGTCAACCACTGCTCCGACTACTGCCGGCGTAGCCCCGATCGTCCCCGCTTCACCAACACCTTTCACGCCGAGCGGGTTCACCGGCGAAGGCGTCTCCGTGCGATCAAGCTCGAACCAGGGCAGCATCGACGCCTTCGGCACCGCGTAGTCCATCAATGTGCCGGTCACTAGCTGACCTTGCTCGTCGTGCACCAGTTCTTCAAAAAGCGCCTGCCCGATCGCCTGAACGATGCCGCCGTGTATCTGACCTTCGACCAACATTGGGTTGATGACTCGCCCGCAATCGTCAACGGCGACGTAGCGGAGAAACTTTATGTCGCCGGTATCGCGATCGACTTCTACCACGGCGATGTGTGTGCCGAACGGAAAAGTGAAATTAGTCGGCTCGAAGAAGTAAGTGGCCGAGAGTCCGGGTTCCGAACCCGGGGGAATCTCGCGCGCAATATGGGCAGCGAGCGCGACATCCTGAATCGTCACCTTCTTGTCGTCCGTATCCGGCTCAGGCAGCGCGCCCGCCGGAGCTTCTCCTACCGGCACGTCAGGCTCGGGGGTCCCTGCCGCAGAAGCAGCTCTGGCAGCCTGTTTTGTGTATTGGCCTTGCTTGAACGCTACGTTTGACGCCTCGGTCTTCAAGAGGTGCGCAGCGATATTAGAAGCCTTCTCTTTCAGTTTCTCGATCGCCATGAACATCGCGGTGCCGCCCACCGCGGTCGCGCGGCTGCCGAAAGTGCCGATGCCGTACTGCACGATCGACGTGTCGCCGTGGATAACGGTCACGTCGTTCAGGTCTACTCCGAGTTCATCGGCCGCGATCTGCGCAAAGGAAGTCTCCTGCCCCTGACCGTGAGGTGAAGCCCCGGTCAACACCGTTACCTTGCCAGTAGGCTCGATCCTCACCGTAGCACTTTCCCAACCGCCGGCGGGCATCGCCTGCGAGGGACCGAGCGCGCAGATCTCGACATAAGTCGATACGCCGATCCCGATCAACCGTCCCTGCTCGCGAGCCTTCTTTTGCTCTTCGCGCAGGTTCTTGTAGTCGACCATCGCAAGCGCCTTTTGCAAAGCCGCATCGTAGTTGCCGCTGTCGTAGAACAACCCAGTAGCGGTCTTGAATGGAAACTCATCCGGAGCAGGGAAGTTCTTGCGCCGCACATCGACCACGTCCATCCCCAGCTGTGCTGCAACCAGATCGGCTGCGCGCTCGACGACATAGGTCGCCTCGGGGCGGCCCGCGCCTCGATACGCGTCGGTTGCCATCTTGTTTGTAAAAACGCCGGTCACGTTGATTTGAATCGCGGGAATCTTGTACGCGCCGGAAAGCATCAGCCCGGTCAGCGTAGGAATCGCCGGCGTCAGTAACTGATGATACGCGCCCAGATCCGCGAACACGTTGTAACGAAGCCCGGTGATGGTGCCGTCGTTTTTGCAGCCGATCTCGATGTAGCCGATCTGCCCGCGGCCGTGAATCGTCGCTTGAATGTTTTCGCGGCGCGTTTCGATCCACTTGACCGGCTTGCCGAGCTGCACGGAAATCCAACCGACCAGCGCTTCTTCACCGTAGACGTTGAGCTTCGAGCCAAACCCGCCGCCCACTTCCGGTGTGATCACCCGCAGTTTGTTTTCGGGGATGCCGATCATTATCGCGAGCTGGGTGCGAAGAAGATGCGGTATCTGAGTCGAAGACCAGACGGTCAGCTCTTGTTCGCCCGGAAAGTAACGCGCCAGCACTCCGCGCGGCTCCATCGCAATGGGCGCCAGACGCTGATTAACCATTCGCTGTTTGATCACGTGATCGGCCGAAGCGAGCGCCGCGTCGATGTCGCCTTCCCCCGCGGTCAACTTGTAAGCGATGTTGTCGCCATACTCTTCGTAAACGAGCGGCCCTCCTTTTGCAGCCTCCTCGACGTCAACGACTGCCGGCAGCTCTTCGTAGTCGACCATGATCAGGTCGATAGCGTCGCGAGCAGCGTAAGGATCGGTGGCAACGACCACGGCTATGGGATGACCTACGAAGACGACGTGATCGGTCGCAAGCACACGATAGTCGGGGACCTTCAAGTCCGGAAGCGCGGCTGCGCACGGCACGGGACCGATCTTTCCGGCAACGTCTTGCCCGGTGTATACGGCAACGACCCCCGGCGCGTGCGACGCCTCGCTCACGTCTATGCTGTTGATTCGCGCATGGGCGTACATCGAGCGCAGGAAAGCGACGTGAAGCGTGTCGGGAAGCCTCACATCGTCGACATAGTGAGCGAGCCCTTGAATCAGCCTCGGGTCCTCTGTGCGCTTTACTCTTTGTCCGACATATTTTGGCATGATTTCCCCCTTTCGATTGCGGAATGAGGATTCAGATTGCGGCTTCGCCGAAAACCCCATCGGCTCGCGCAAATGCGGAAGACAATTCCGCAATTCGCAATCCGAAATCCGCAATCGCCTCAGTCTCCCGTTGCTGCGCTAGCTTTGGTCTTGCGCGCCGCGTACTGTACCGCTTCGACGATGTGCTGGTAGCCGGTGCAGCGGCACAGGTTGCCTTCAAGACCGTGACGTATCTCCGCCTGGCTTGGATCGGGATTGCGATTAAGGAGTTGGGCCGCGGCCATGATCATTCCCGGCGTGCAGTAGCCGCACTGCAAGCCGTGTTGCTCCCAGAATCCTTCCTGCACCGGGTGCAATTGACCGTTCGCCGCAAGGCCCTCGATCGTCGTCACGCTTGCGCCGTCGGCCTGGACGGCGAACATCGTGCACGACTTGACCGACTGCCCATCGAGTATCACTGTGCAGGCGCCGCAGATCGAGGTCTCGCAGCCGACGTGGGTTCCGGTCAGTGCGAGCACCTCTCTTAGATAGTGCACCAGCAGCATGCGAGGCTCGACCTCATCGTGATGAGCCACTCCGTTGACGGTTACGCTGACAGCTTTCTTCATTGAAGCCACCTCACGCTTTTCATATTCGAATGAGAATTGATTCAAAAGCAGGCTCGGGTTTTATACAACCGAACGAGCCAGGTTACAAGTGGCGCGAGCCATAGTGTAGGGGCGGTCCTTGGCCACCTCGCCCCCCAAAGCCCGACCCCTAATGGAACGAGGGGCGGCCACGGAGGGCCGCCCTTACATGATGTTGAATTGGCGCGGGCTCATTCAACGCTCAGGAAACGCAGCGATCCGGCCGGATCTGCGTCACTGAAGTAGAGCTCTACTCGTGTTCGCGGAAACCACTCCAAAAGAACTGGGCGAGCTCGTTTCAGATTAGCGAGTTGCTTCCCGTTCAGATCAGCTTCAGTGAAGAAGAATTGAAGTTGTTCTTTGAAGAACAAACAATCGTCGTGCGCTATTAAGATTATGCGGTTTGCGCCGGATCGCCTGATCAGAAACTTCAGACTCTGCATACCGGTTTTGGCGAACTTGGGAAGCAAGTCGCCCAGCGTGCAGAAATGCCCGCCGCCAGGGATGGCCAGCAGTGCATAAGAACCGAGCCCGAGTCCTTCCAAGAGAAACTCACGGAAGCCCTGCTGGAATCGGTGGTCGCTGCAGTGAATGACAACTGCTTCGTTGGCGGAATCATTCCGCTTTGCTTTGGCGACGAACTGCATTTAACGGGTCCACCGCCCCGCCGGCGTTCTGACTGGGCCAGGGTGAAAGAACTTCTCCGGTAACATTACTCCGTCTTTCTTGAACACCATTCCGTTCTTCATCACAAACTGCACGTCGCGCAACGCGTCGATGTCAGTTAGCGGATCACCCGTGACCGCAATCATATCGGCGAACATCCCCTGCTTGATTGGGCCGCGTTCCTTTATGATATCCGCCGCCTTATATCCGTTGATCGTCATCGCCCGCAAGATTTCAGGCGGTGGGATCCTGGCTGCTTTCCAGGTCTCGATGAAAGCAATCGTCAGGTCGCCCCGGCTCAACCACTCGCCGGTTTTATCGTTTTTCATCCGCTCGTTCCAGTAATCGAAGTCGGTCGAGAAGGTCAACGGCACCTTCTTCTCCCAGGCGTCGCGCAGTTGTGCGACCGTTTGCTTGAACGCGTTTTCGCTGCCCCGATACTTTGTGAACGGCGTGTCAGTGCCTGCGAGAAAGATGCCTTTCTCGGCCATCTGCCGATGATGTTCGGGTGTCAGCGCGTTGCCGTGAGCGATGATGTATATCCCGGCGTCGATCGCGCGCTGGGCGCCCTCGGGTGTCTGCACGTGACCTTCGACTTTGCAGCCGCCCTTCGCGGCTTCGGTGATGGCGAGCTTGATGTCCTCGACCGAGTAGCCCCACGGCTTGCAGTCGATGCACAGCTTGATAGTCCTCGCTCCAAACAGCATATTCTCACGAATCGCACGCACGATTTCGTCGGGACTGTTCGCGTCAAGATACTCGGGGTACACGATATCGTGTCGCTTGTACATTTCTGGCGTCGGCCACAGTTGTCCGCCAGTACTTCCGATGATAATGCCCGACGGGATGACCGTTGGGCCGGGCAGCCAGCCCTGCTCGATGGCCTGGCGCAGCGCCGTATCCGCGTAAAGCCCGTTGTTCCCCACGTCGCGAATGACGGTGAAGCCTGAACTAAGAAGCTGAATGCCGTTCGAGGCGGCCTGGATTGCGCGCAATGCTGTCGAATCCATCACCACCGTCAGATAGTAGTAGTTGTTCTCCGGCTGCTCCTTGTACGTCAACGCCATGTGCGTGTGCGCATCGACAAGCCCGGGCAACACCGTAACCTTAGATAGATCAATGACCGTCGCGCCGGCTGGGATCGCCAGGTTCGGCCCGACCGCGGTGATCTTCTCACCCTGAACAAGGATTATCTGGTTGGTTGCGACAGTCCCATTTTCCGGGTCGATCAGGCGCCCCGCTTTGATTGCGGTAATCGGCGCCGGCTGCGTCTGGGATCGCGCGGTTATGCCGCTCGCCAAACACACTCCCAAAAGTAGACAGAACACGCGAGCAAGTTTCTTCATGATCTACTCCTCGGTCGTCATTGAGTATTAGGACGGTCATCAGGAATGCAAGATGACAGTGTCGCGGTCCATTTCGATAAAATCACACTCAGAGAACGCTTCCGAGATTCTCGACAATGTTGGCCGCGAAGAGCTCCTCTAATTCCGGATTGCTGATATTGCCGGTTGAGACCAGCAAGAGCTTGTTAGGCCTGTGATGCAGATGGAATGAACTGACGAAGTCTGCGTCCTTTGTAACGACGACGTATTTTTCACGCATCGAAAGATCGTTGATTTCAACGTCAGATGTGCGATTGCCGAGCGGAAGGTCAAGCGTATGGATGGCTTCGAATCCGGCCTCGCGAAATCGTTTGACTAAACGTCGCGGAAGCTGTGCATCGATAAGGAATTTCATACAAGGGCTGGTTCGATTCGCTTGATCTGGCTGGGCCGGGTGGCGAAGGACAGCGCCGCAAGAATATCGTCCCGCTCAAGGTCCTCATAGTCTGCGAGAATCTGGTCAGTAGTCATGCCAGAACTGAGCAGTTCGAGAATCAGTTCAACGGGGTAACGCAACCCCCTGATTGTTGGCTTCCCGTGGCAAATCTCGGTGTCGATCGTGATTCGTTCAGTCAGATTCATAGATCCCCTTCGGATGAAATCGTACCACACATCGCCGAGTGTTTATTTGAAACCGGGCCTCGGCGGTTCAACTTCATACCATTGGAACGCCGCCGCCTCGTCTTGTACGCCGATGATGCATCAAGTCAGATCGGTCAGCCAAACGCGGGTTGTTCTGGATCCAGAATAACCTAACAGCGATGCTTTCAAATGATCGCAACGTTTGCGATGCAACGCTCAATCAAATCCGGGAGCTGCCAGAAAGAGGCATCTATTTCGAATCCGATCTCTCAGCTTCTGCCCCGTCCTCGACAGGTTCGAGTGTAGTGCTCGCGCCGTTTTCGGTCGCGGCCTTCACTCCCAGTTGTGACAACAGATTCGGAACGTTCAACCCCAATGCTTCGAGTTGCTGGATCAACCCGAATATTACCGACGGCGCGTTCGAAGCGAACCGGCTCATTCCGCTTTGACCGTTGCCGTTGCCCTGATCGATCACAACAACTTTATCGA
>DATMCM010000277.1:0-2269 GCA_035558335.1 Blastocatellia bacterium
ACTCGCGCACCGGCACGATTGCGGCCAGCTTCTCCTCCTTGGGAATGTTCACAAGGTTGACGATCGCCTTGCCTCGTCCCGCAGCCGCGGCGTCAGGAATCTCATGGACCTTCAAGCGATACACCTGACCTCTATCGGTGAAGATCATGATGTAGCTGTGAGCCGAGGCCACGAAGATGTGATCCACGATGTCGTCTGTTTTTGGGGAGGCGCCCTTTCGTCCAGTCCCTCCGCGCCGCTGCGCCCGATAAACCGAAGCCGGCGTGCGCTTTATGTAGCCCGAGTGCGTAACGGTGATAGCCATGTCTTCGTCGGCGATAAGGTCTTCGAGGGATAGTTCGGCTCCAGCGTCGATGATCTCGGTCCGTCGTTTGTCGGCATAATCTTTCTGGATCTCGCGCAATTCTTTCACGATCAAGTTGCGGAGCACCGATTCGTTTTCGAGTATCTCGTTCAGCTCGGCTATGTGCTGGATGACTTCCTTGTATTCGTCGATAAGCTTCTGGCGTTCCAGGCCGGTGAGCTTTTGCAACTGCATCTCGAGAATCGCGCGCGCCTGCAGCTCGCTGAACTGGAAGCGAGACATCAATGCCTCGCGAGCTTCAGGCGCCGTCTTGGACTTGCGAATCAGCGCGATCACCGCATCCAGATTGTCGAGCGCCTTCTTCAAGCCTTCCAAGATGTGCGCGCGAGCTTCGGCTTTCCTCAGCTCGTACTGAGTTCGACGAACGACCACTTCGCGTCGGTGCTCGAAGAAGATGTTCAACGTATCGATCAGGTTCAGCTCGCGCGGCTGGCCGTTTACGATGGCCAGGTTGATGACGCCGAACGACTGCTGCATCGGAGTAAGCTTGTAGAGGTTGTTGAGAACGAGGTCCGGCAGAGCATCGCGCTTGAGTTCTATGACTATCCGCATGCCGTCGCGGTCCGATTCGTCGCGCAAGTCCGAGATGCCCTCGATCTTCTTGTCGTTGGTCAGCTCGGCGATTCGTTCGAGCAGCCTCGCTTTGTTGACCTGGTAGGGAATTTCGGTGACGATGATGGCCATTCGGTCGGCCGCACGCCCGATGTGCTCGATCGCCGCGCGTGCGCGCATAACGATACTGCCGCGCCCGTGTTTGTAGGCCTGAAGAATCCCTTCGCGTCCATAGATGAATCCGCCCGTCGGGAAATCCGGGCCAGGCATTCGCTCCATCAAGGTTGATAGACGAGCGGTCGGGTTCTGAATCAGGTAGACCGTCGCTTCGATCACCTCGCCGAGGTTGTGAGGCGGAATGTTCGTCGCCATTCCAACCGCGATTCCGCTCGAGCCGTTCACCAGCAGGTTGGGATAGCGAGTCGGCAGGACGGTCGGCTCTTCTCGCGACTCGTCGTAGTTCGGCACGAAGTCGACGGTCTCTTTGTCGATGTCGGCCAACATCTCAGTCGCGATGCGAGTGAGCCTGGCTTCGGTGTACCGATACGCGGCTGGGGGGTCGCCGTCGACTGAGCCGAAGTTGCCCTGGCCGTGGACCAGCGGATAGCGCATCGAGAAGTCCTGCGCCATTCGGACCAGCGCATCGTACACCGCGGTGTCACCGTGCGGGTGATACTTGCCAAGCACGTCGCCGACCACGGTAGCCGACTTCTTGAACGGCTTCCCGGGATTCAGCCCGATCTCGTGCATCGAAAAAAGAATCCGGCGGTGGACAGGCTTGAGGCCGTCACGCGCGTCGGGCAACGCGCGGCCGATGATCACACTCATCGCGTAGTCCAGGTAGCTACGCTTCATTTCTTCTTCGATATTTACCGGTATTTTGTGTGCGGCTTCTGACATTTTTCTTTCTCTCGACTCAAGTTATCAGCGCTTCAAAGCGCAGACATTATTCGACCCATCCGGACGTCTCGCCCAGTCTAGTCGAGCGTTGTTTTCTTGGAATTTGCGGCCTTGTAACGCAAGTGGAATTGTAGCGGATTCGGCGACAAATTTCAAAGCGGAAACAGGGCAAAACCGGGCAAAGAATCAGGGGTTTACGGGGAGGAGTCAGTAGTCCGTAGTCAGTAGTCCGTAGCTCGTCAATTTCAGTCCGTAAATCGATGAGTAGTCAGCACTCGCAATTGTCGCGAAGTGCAACAATTAAGCTGTACGGGCGGCCCTCCGTGGCCGCCCCTCCTCGGCCAAAGATCTTGGGCCAAGAAGGGGCGGCCACGGAGCAACCAAGCTCGTTTTGCGAGCCAATGCCGCTGTAGAAACCCTTCCCGTAAGCTGTCTAATGAAATCAACAGCTTA
>DATMCM010000278.1:0-8250 GCA_035558335.1 Blastocatellia bacterium
TCTGACTACCGATGCTCTCGAACATAGCCAGCATTGCTTCGTCCGGCTGGCGGATCTCATTGCTGAAAAACTCCATGACCGCCATCAGCTTTTCTCCGGACACGATCGGAAATGCAAAGGCGGCGTGGAGTCCTTCGGCAACGGCAAAAGGTGCGCGCGGAAAATTACTGTCCCTGGCCACGTCGGGAATCCAGGCGGGCTTCAAGCTCGCCCACACGCGTCCCGGTAAACCAACACCAGTCGGGAAGGTGCTGTTGTAGCTCACCGGCTCGAACCCCTGCCCTTTCTCTGCCGGATCGTGCCACACCTTAAGGCAACGCAACACGTTGGCGTCAGGATCTACAGCCCACATCGCGCCAAACTCCCAACTGAGTGTTTCACAAATAGTTTGAAGAATCCTCGGCGTCGCGTCGCTAAGCGCAGGCGATTCAGCAAGAATACGAGCGATGGCGAGGTTGCCGGCCAACCGGCGTTGGGCTCGCCGGCGCCGGGTAATGTCACGCGCAATCACCGAAGCGGCGATAACCTGACCGCCCGAATCCTTAATCGGAGACATCGTAAGAGAAACAAGAACGATCCCACCGTCTTTTCTTAGCCGCTCGGTTTCAAGGCGATCGATGCTCTCTCCTTGCCCGAGTTGTTCAAGGATTTGTGGTAGTTCCTCGCTACGGTCGGGCGGGATCAATATCGCCACTGAGCGCCCGACGACATCATCAGCGGCGTAGCCGTGAAGTCGTTCCGCGCCTTCGTTCCAACTCAGAATGGTTCCGTCAAGGGCAATCCCCATAACGCCGTCATCGGTTGATTCAACAATGGACGCCAGCAAAGAGAGCGCATTCTCGCCCCGCTTGCGTTCGGCGACCAGCCCGGCTACGACCAGGAATGTGATGCCGATAGCAGCGATTGACACCTGTAACAGCAACAACGAATCGTTGGGACTCTGTCCTACGATCGGGCCCAATCCCAACCTCGTGCCCCAAACTGCTATACCTGAATACATTGCGATCGCAGTTGCAACCCCGCGTGGCCCTAACCTGAACGCTGCCCACAAAAGGAATGGGACGATCAAGCGGCCCAGGGAAAGATTTACAAAGTTGTTCGGCAGTGCTTCGCGGAACAGAACGGTGGACGCCGCGAACAGGGCGAGCAGCAACAGTAAACCTTCGGCCCAGCGGCTCGCTGGCCACCGTTCGGATGATCGCTCAACCCAGGTGAGTACCAGCGGCGCCACCACCAATGCGCCGACCCCATCACCAATCCACCAGGTCAGCCACAACGACCAAAAGTTGGCCCAGTGATCCGCGCCGCCAAGGCATAGACTCGCATTGCCAATGGTAGCGCTCACCATCGGGCTGAAAAGCACCGCCAGGAGCACAAACTTCAAGACATCTCGTGCACGGTAGAATGGCGTATGGAATCCGACGAATCGGTGAAGCAAAAAACCGGCACAAATGGCCTCAAGGGTATTGCCTGCCGCTATTCCGGTTGCAGTAGCGATTGGCAATCCCGTAGCAAGGTTCGCGACGAGCGCTGCGACAAAAATCGCTGGCGAGATCTGATAACCCAACAGCATGACTGCGGCCATTGCTACACCAGTTGGCGGCCAAACCGGAGATACGCTGGCATTCAAGAAAGCAAGCGACAATCCCAGCTTTGCAGCAACCAAGTAGATGGCGGCGACAGTTATTAGCGACGCGATATACGCCTGATATCCAGATTTGGTAAGCGCTTCCCAGGGTAAAGCGGCAAATGGCTCGTGCGGCAAGCTTAGACGGATTTGACGACTGTTCGTTTGTTCGGCTCGGTTCATAGCCTACACTTTGCACGACAACCGTCGGAGCATTCGATTGAGCAAGGACGAGGGGTCCTCGGAGCCATTTTCTAACGCTGTCGTTTGTGGATCAAGAACCAAACCATATCATAAGAGCCAAACGCATTGCGATGAAACAACCACGCGGGTAGTGTCCTGAATCTGTGTTGCCATGTGAATTGACCACGGATCGGGCGGGTTAGACGGATTCTCACAGATCCGGATCCGCGCAAATCCGTCCATCCGCCCAATCCGTGGTCCATCGAAGCAATTTCGAACTACCACCAACACCCATTTAGGACATCACCACCCCGCGGGTTTGATCGGGCTTGTGCGGAGCGCAGCTACTCAGCGCTCAATCAAGGCGACGATCCCGCTTGACCAGAACGCATGGATCACACATCATTCGCCGTGCTTGCGCGGACGAAAACACGCCCACGATCTTCTCCCCTTCCGTTATTTACCGTCCTGGTTTATCTCTTTCTCTACACACCTATCTTTGTTCTGATCATTCTATCCTTCAACAACTCTCGGTTCAGTACCGTCTGGAGCGGCTTTACCTGGCGATGGTATGGGTTGGCGTGGCGGGACGCTGAGCTGATATCAGCGCTGCGCATGAGTCTGCTTGTTGCATTCGCGACAACTATGCTCTCGACCTCGATCGGCACGGCAGCGGCCTTTGCCCTGGCGAGATATCGATTCAGGCTCAAAAGGGCCATGGACTCCCTGGTTTTCCTGCCGGTCATCGTCCCTGAGATAGTTATCGGATTTGCCACAGCGACCTTCTTCGGTCTCGTTGGAAAGGCCTTCGGAATAAGCACGATCATCGCCGCGCACGTTGCGTTCTCGATTTCGTATGTCGTTTTTATTCTTCGAGCGAAAATCGCAGGCCTGGACATAACCCTCGAGGAAGCCGCGATGGACCTGGGAGCTACGCCTCGCTCAACGTTCTTCAGGGTCACCTGGCCGCTTATCTTGCCAGGGATTGTGTCCGCTGCTTTGTTGGTCTTTACGATCTCGCTTGATGATTATGTGATTACCAGCTTCGTAGCAGGGCCAGGAGGCGCGACGCTGCCGCTCAAGATTTACTCGATGGTAAAGACCGGCGTAACGCCGGAAATCAACGCTATCTCGACGGTGCTGTTGGTCGCGACGGTCTTGCTCGTCTTCGTTTCGGACCGGCTCGTCTCGGGCCGCAAGTCGCCATGGACGATCGGCGGCTTAGCGAGTGCTCTTGGACTCCTTGTTCTCTTTTCGGTTGGCGGACGGGGTGGCGCGGCGAAGGGTGGGGAGTTGAATGTGTTTATCTGGTCGAACTATCTCCCCGACACGGTAATCTCGGAGTTCGAACGCCGCTTCGACGCGAAGCTCAACGTCGAACTGTATGATTCCAACGAAACGCTGTTAGCCAGGCTTCAATCAGGTGGAGCGAGCTACGACATCGTTGTGCCCAGCGACTACATGGTGACAGTGCTTCGCGAGCAGGGCTTGCTGTCCGAGCTGGATCGAGATTCGATTTCCAACATCTCAAACCTCGACCCTCGATTCACTCGCCTCGAGTACGATCCGGTGAACGAGTTTTCGGTTGCGTACATGTGGGGCACGACCGGGATCGCGTATCGCAAGGACAAGGTTGCCGGGCCTATCGACAGTTGGGCGGCGTTGTGGGATAGCCGCTATAAGGACCGATTGTCGATGCTGGATGATGTGAGGGAAACCCTCGGCGCGGCGTTGAAGTTGGCTGGCAAGTCGCTAAACAGCACCGAACCGGCAGAGCTTGAGCAAGCGGCTGCTCGGTTACTCCAGCAGAAGCCGCTGGTGAAGGCTTACGACAGCGGAGGCTTTGATCAGTTGCTGCTGAGCGCTGACGTGTGGATAGCACAGAGCTACAGTGGCCAGATAGCCAAAGCCATGGCTGAGAACCCGGCGATAGCCTACGTGATTCCAAAAGAAGGTTGCACGATTTTCGTCGACAATATGTGTGTTCCACGCTTGTCGCGTAACAAAGCGCTCGCGCACGAGTTTATCAACTTTGTGCTTGAAGCGAGAACAGCAGCAGCTATCGCCAACGGGACCGGCTACTCTTCGCCTAACCTCGCAGCACGCGTCTTGATCCGTCCCGACTTACTGGCTAACGAGGCCGCTTACCCGCCGCGCGAGGCACTCGATCGCTGCGAGTTCATCAGAGAACTGGGCCCGACGATTAGCTTGTATGATCGTTTGTGGACGGAGGTTAAGTCGAAGTAGTGATTGGTCGGTACTCAGTAGCTTGTCCTTCAGGTACTACTCGATTTCACGAAAAAACCTACAGGCTACTGACTGGGAATCAATTTCGCAGTTTCGACATCATGTCATCGCCGACGTCGAGCTTGCTGAGCGGGCTCGAGAGTTCGCGATTGATGCGACCAGTCCCAGGGCGAACGGGACTCTCGGCGGGACCGCGCGATGCCGGTACGGCATCCTTTTCTGGTGTAAGAGCAATCGGTTGGGTGGGAGGACGTTGACCAGCCGCCGGCTTTACCGTCGGTTCAACCAACCGCTGACTGGGCCGCACCAGCCCGTTAGCCAGGAGTTGTGAGCCATTCAAGCCACCGGTCGCCCGCGCTTGAAGCGCCGGGTCGAGCAGCTTTGGGCCTACCTTTGCGTCGATGATGCCGCCGATGCTGCGAAAGAGTTTTACGATTCCGAAGAGCGCCAGTGCAAGCGACCACACGAGAAGCCAAGACGTGAGCGCGTTGACCAGAAAGTAGGGAAGGGTGGCGGCGAGGAGGATGGCGGCGCCGACTGCGGAACCCTGGATGCCGTCGCTGATCTGCTTGCGGGCTCGCTTGAACTCGCGATCTCGCATCGGATCGGAAACGACTACGACACCGCTGAGCGCCTGGGTGATTGTGCTCAGATTCATGCCGCAGACTTTGCAAAACTTTACCCCTTCGTTTGATTGAGTCGAGCAGCCAGGGCAGTACATGAAGTTTTCTCCGGGTTGAGCAGCAGGCTGTCTAAACAGGGGCAAGGACTTCAGGAAAATCAGCGACTTTGCGGGTGCCGGACGGCTTTCGGTAGGGGCAACGGCGGGAGTATACCACGAAAGGTTAGCGCGCTCTACACAAAGGTTGACGCGCTTTTTACTGGTCGTTAGACTCGACTTTAAGTCAGATAGGGAGGGTTTCTTGCTAGATAGCATTCGGCTGGGCCTTGCTTGCGTTCTAGTTGCGCTCATTGCTGCCGTTGCATACTCGCATCCGAAAGCGCGCTGCCAGACGCAACGGCGGGCATCGCCGTTTTTGTTGCCCATTGTAAAACGCGATTCGCTTCTAAACGGCCTGCAACTAATTGTTCTTGAGCAGCCGGGGACTGGCAGCGTCTCAACGCGCTTGCGGATAAACAGCGGCGCGCTGTTTGATCTGGCGGGCAAGGGCGGATTGGCAGACCTGACGGCAGGGATGCTGTTTAGGGGCGGCGGTGGCTTTAACGCAAAGAACCTAAGCGACACCATCGAGCGGTCGGGCTTCAACGTCAACATCTCAGTGGGCTGGGACACTACCGACATAGTGATTGGCGGACCCGCCGATGCGCTGGATGGGATATTCGATCTGCTGGGACGGCTTGTGATCGCACCGGCGTTCGACCAGAAAGAACTCGACGCACTTAAGTCAATTCGCACCACTGCCCTCAAACAAGAGCTCTCCGACGATGGGGAGGCCGCGGCGCGAACCGCGATCGAAGCGGTCTTCGGAGCAAACCCCTTTGGACGGCCGGCACGCGGGACCCCGGAGTCGGTTGCTCAAATCACAAGACAAGATCTGACCTACTATCATTCGCGCTTCTACATTGCGAACAATGCGGAGCTGGTTGTTACCGGCGATGCTGGAGCCGAACAAGTAACCCGACTCGGAAGGGCCAAGCTGGGCGCATGGAAGAAAGGCGAAAGAGTCTCTCCGACCTTTCGTCCGCCGGAGCCGCGCCTGGCAAGAAGCGTTCTGATTCTCAACCGCCCCGATGCTCAGCAAACAGTTGCGGCGCTCGCGCAGGTTGGGTTCTCGCGGCGCGCAGATGATTACTTCGCGGCGACGATCTTGATTGACCTGCTCACTCAGGCTTGTTCGGCGATCGGCGCTGCTGCACCAGGAGCAACCGTTGCGGTCGAGCACGAATCTGCGCAGATCGCAGGACCGCTGGTTGTTAAGCTAAAGTCCACGACACCGGCACTCGCGGGCCTTTTGGATTCGGTGCAATCGGCAATGATTCGCTTGCAGTCAGAGCCGGCAAGTCCAGAACGCGTCGAATCAGCCAAGGCGCGAATGATCACCGGGATAGCCGAAAGGCTTAGGGCAAACGACGGCGCCGGTGGAGTGATCCTCGATATCGAAACTTATGGGCTCGGCCGCGACTACTTGATAAATCTCGCAGAAAGAATCGCCGCGGTTACGCCGGCCGATGTGCAGCGCACCGCCCAGAGCTATCTCAAACCTCAGACCGCCGCCTTAGTAGTGGCGGGCCCGGCAAGCAAGCTGCAACCTGCCTTGAACTCTCTTGGCGCGATCACGGTGTCCAATTGATTGGCGGTTTGTTCCGAAGCTCCCAATCGTCGGACACGATGCGAGTCGACCGAGACAACCTTCGCGAAAGCGAAAAAGCTGCGCGTGTCCGAGCGATGTTCGCGGAGATCGCGCCTCGCTACGATCTGCTTAATCATGTGCTGTCATTGAACGTCGACAGGCGCTGGCGTCGGTTCGTCATCAAGAAGGTTGCGGATCGGTTGCGTGACCCCGGCTCGACGGCCCTCGATCTCTGTTGCGGCACTGCCGAGCTTTCAATGGAGCTTGCAGCGATCGCTCCGACTGTTGGCGTTGACTTCTGTCACCCGATGCTCAGGCTTGGCATAGCGAAGCTTCGCACGGGAGCCCTGCCCGTTGACCTGGTGGAAGGTGACGCTCTTCAGTGTCCCCTGAGCGACGAGGGCTTCGACGTGGTGTCGATGGCGTTTGGGTTGAGAAACCTCGAAAGCATCGAGGCTGGGTTGCGCGAGATCTACCGTTTGTTGAAGCCAGGCGGACGCGCGGCGGTTCTCGAGTTTTCACACCCGCGGATACCCATATTTCGCACCCTCTATCACCTCTACTTCACGCGCGTGCTTCCGCGCATCGGAAACGCGGTGTCCGGCTCGAGCTTCGCTTACCGGTATTTGCCTGAGTCGGTCCTCGCATTTCCGGATCAGAACGCGCTTGCGGACGTGATGCGGGCGGTTGGTTTTTCGAGCGTCAGATACTACAATCTCGCTGGCGGGATCGCCGCCTTGCACTTGGGCGACAAATCAGCAGTTCAGCATTAAACCTTCAGCTTGCGGCAAGCTAAGGCTTGAAGTGTAAGCGCATTCGCAAAAGGAAATATGAGTGCAGACTCAATTCGGTTTTTCTTCGATCGATATGGCTTAACGCCGGGCGACGTTGACAAGCTTTTAGCCATCGCGCTTGCAAGGGGCGGCGACTATGCGGATTTGTACTTCGAGCACCGAGTCGGCGCGAGCGTCAATATCGAGGAGCAAATCATCAAGTCGGCAGCAAAGTCTGTTATGCAAGGCGTTGGAGTTCGGGTCATCATCGGCGACAAGACCGGCTATGCGTACACCGACGAGATCGAGTTCGACGCAATTCGGCGCGCCGCCGAAACCGCCAGCCACATCGCACGCACCGGAGGCAGTACCCAACCGACGGAGGTCAACGCTACGCCAAACAACTTGAACCTCTATCCGGTTGAGACTCCGCTTTCATCCGTCGAGCTTGCTAGCAAGATCGCATTGATCAAAAAAGGTGACGAGGTCGCTCGCCGTTACGACTCTCGAATACGAGAGGTGCAAGCCTCGATCACCGATGAGCTGAAGTATGTGATGATCGCTTCGTCAGACGGCAGGTTGGTCGGTGATGTTCAGCCACTGGCCAGGTTTGGGATGAGCTGTATTGCGGACGACGATGGTAACCTCCAAGTCGGCCGCGCAGGTGGCGGGGGCCGCGTTGGACTCGACTTTTTCGAGAACGAGTTCACTCCCGAGTATCTCGGTCAGGAAGCTGCTCGCCAGGCGATTATTCAGCTGCAGGCCGTCGATACTCCCGCGGGGAAGTTCGAAGTCGTGCTTGGTCCAGGGTGGCCCGGGATCCTGCTGCACGAGGCCGTGGGTCACGGGTTGGAGTCCGACTTCAACCGCAAGCATACCTCGGCGTTCTCGGGTCTGATCGGTCAGCCTGTTGCTTCCAAGTTGTGCACGGTGGTGGACGACGGAGCTATTCCGCAAGTCCGTGGTTCGCTCAACATTGACGATGAAGGTTTCCCCACCAGTCGAACAGTCCTGATCGAGAATGGAATCCTTCGCGCCTACATGAGCGACTACCTGAACGCGGGCCTGATGAAGTCCGAACGCACCGGCAATGGTCGGCGACAAAGCT
>DATMCM010000279.1:0-16772 GCA_035558335.1 Blastocatellia bacterium
GGTCGCCGATGATCAGCTCGCGCTGACCGCGGCCGATAGGGACCATCGAGTCTATAGCCTTCAACCCGGTTAGCATCGGCTCGCGGACGGGTTGCCGATCCATAACGCCCGGCGCGAGTCTTTCAAGCGGGTTGAACTTGCCGCCGGTGTCGATCGGGCCCCGCCCGTCCAGCGGACGACCGAGCGGATCGACCACTCGCCCGATCATTTCCTCGCCAACCGGCACGGACATGATTCGCTTCGTGCGCCGGACCTCGTCGCCCTCGCTGATCTTGTCGTAATCACCGAACAAGACCGCGCCGACTACGTCTTCTTCCAGATTGAGCGCGATCCCCGCAACTTCATGCGGAAGTTCGAGGAGTTCGCCTGCCATCACGCGTTCGAGCCCGTGTATTTCCGCGATGCCATCGCCAGTCTGAATCACCGTTCCCACTTCGCTTACTTCGACGCCCGCGTCAAAGCCTTCAATCTGCCGGCGTATTATGTTGCTTATCTCGTCAGCTCTTATTCCTTCCATGTGTGTCTGTCCTTTGAAGTCTTAGCCGGGAGGCCGGCTCCAGTTCCTGACTTTGACTCCGTCATATTCTCTCACCTTGCTTAAGCCGTTGTTCAATCTCGTGCAGCTGAGTTCTAACCGAGGCGTCATAGACCATCGAGCCGACTCGAGTGACGACGCCGCCGATCAACGCCGTGTCGGTCTTGAACTCAAGCTGAACCTGTTTGCCGGTCATCTCGTGAAGCCTGTGGCTCAACAACTCCCGCTCAGAGCCGCCGACCGCCGCGGCAGTCGAGACGTGCGCTACCACGATGCCCTTGCGTAAGTTCATCTCGCGCTGAAACTCCTGGTGGACCGAACCGACGTATTGCAAGCGATAGTTTCGCAGCAATATGCGCAGCAAGTTAGCAGTCAGGTCGTCGGGATGCACGCGCCCGATGATTGCATCAAGCACTTCTCGTTTGGAGCTTTGAGGGATGACCGGGCTCGCAAACAACTCATAAAGCTCGCGGTTGCTATCGATCATCTCGGCAAAGACACCAAGCTCCGAGTCGATCTGATCGGCCTTGTTGTGAGCGATCGCGACGTCAGCCAGCGGAGCCGCGTATCGCCGAGCCACGGCGATAAGACTCATCGGTTCACCTCCTGAAGTTCATCGACGAACTTGGTAAACATTCGAGAGTTATCTTCCGGACGAATCTCACGTCGAATGATTTCCTCGGCGACCTTGACGGAATGTTCCGCGACGAACTGGCGAAGCTCGGAACGGGCCGCTCTCATCGCGCCTTCAATCTCACGCTGGGCGGTCTGCCTGAACTTTTCGGCGTCGGCTTGCGCGCTCTGGCTTATGCGCTCGGCCTCAGCCCTACTCTCACGTTCGAACTGTGCGCGGATTTCTTCGACTTCCTGGTCGAGGCGCCCGAGCCGCGCTTCAAGCTCTGCGAGCTTCCGCTCGGCCGCTTGCTTTTCCTCTCTGGCCTGCTCGAGTTCTTTTACGATCGAAGCCGCGCGGTTGTCGAACACCTGACCTATGCGAATCTTGTTGCGCAGCAAATAGACGAGGATGACGACAAATATCAGGAGGTTGATCACCCTCCAGAGATCTGCGTTCTTGAAGAAGCCGCCGGCTTCGGCGCTTTGGCCGGCGAGTAAGAGAGCCGGCAAGATAAGCTCAAGCAGCATCAGTCGGCACCACCTCCCACGGTGCGCCCCAGCAGCGTGCGCGCGATACCTTGCGCGATCTGACGAGACTCAGTCTCGAGTGCGGCGCGCGCGTCCTTGACCTGGTTTCGGATATTGGATTTCGCTTCTTCGATTTGCTGGGCGGTTTGCTGCTTGACCTGCTCGATCAGTTGGCGGCGGCGTTCGAGGGCGGCGGCGCGTTGAAGCTCCGCCTCGCGGTAGCTTTCGGCGCGCGCCTCACGAATGCGGGCTTCGTAGTCGGCGAGTCTCCTTTGATAACTTCGGGTAACGGCTCGAGCTTCATCAGAAGCCCCGACGGTGAGGTTGTAGCGCTCGTCCAGGACTGTCGTGATCGGCTTGAAAAGGATCTTGTTTACAACGACTACGAAGATCAGAAATAGGACTATGACAAGGATGAGCGAGAGGTCAGGCTGTATGATATTGTCCCCGCCTTCGGCGAGAGCGAGCACCATCGTAAGCAGCAAAGCATGCACTCCATTGCAAGGAATCTACGGCTAGTTTCGAGTTCAGAAAACTAACACACGGCCGAAAATAGTGTCAAGGAAACGAGCATGTTGGAGCGTCTTGAAACGGGCTCGACGCGAACGATCTCTCGGCGAACCAGCCGTAAACGGCTGGCCTAGTGGCCTACGGGAGCTGCGTGAACGCGACTCATGCCGACGCTGAAACGGGACACCTTGATACTAATGGGGGAGCTCCCGAGTTAGATGAGTGGTATGCGGTAAGATCACAGGCCTCAGGCTACAACTTCTCTTCCTTCGCGAGTATCTCCTTCATGATCTCCGAGGCGCCCGCGCCGATTGTGTTTAATCGCGCATCCCGCCAGAACCGGCTGATCGGATACTCGGTCGTGTACCCAAAGCCTCCGAAGATCTGCATGCAGTCGTAGGTGACTTTCTGCGAGAGCTCGCTGGTGAACAGCTTAGCCATCGTGATCTCTCGAACGGCTCGCTCGCCACGGTTGATCAGATCCAGCGCCCGATACGAGAGCCACTTCCCGGCTTCGATACTTGTCTTGTGCTCGGCGAAGCGGTGCTTCCACACCTGAAAATCGCCGATCGGTTTTCCAAAAGCGGTTCGCTCCTTGCCGTAAGCAACCGCATACTCGATCGCCCGCTCCATCATCGAAACGTTCGCGATCGCGGATGCCAGCCGTTCGCCCTGAAAGTTGTGCATAGTGTAATAGAAACCCCTGCCCAGTTCGCCCAGCACGTAGCGCTTGGGGATGCGGCAGTTGTCGAAGAAGAGCTCCGCAGTGTCCGAAGAGAGATTGCCAACCTTTTTGAGTTTCTTTCCTACCGCAAAGCCTTTCACATCGGTAGGGAATAACACCATCGACACGCCCTTGTAGCGATCTTCTCCAGTGCGCACCGCAAGGATGATGAAATCCGCGCGACAACCATTGGTTATCCAGAGCTTCTGTCCCGAGATCACCAGATCATCCCCGTCACTTCGGGCCCGTGTGGTAAGCGCCGCTACGTCAGACCCGCCGCCAGGTTCGCTGATGCCAAGCGCCGCTATTCGGTCTCCCGCGATCGCCGGACGCAGGAACTCTTCCTTCTGTTCGTCGGTTCCAAGCTCGTCAAGCACCGGCAGCGTGATGTCCGATTGCACAAACATTGCCATCGACACGCCGCCGTTGTCCGAATAGGAAAAGCCTTCGAGGTAAGCAGCGGTATACCACCAATCCAGCCCGCTGCCGCCGTACTTCGGATCCAGCCTGATCCCGAACAGCCCGAGGTTAGCCGCTTTCTTGAAGAGCTCTCTTGGGAAGATGCCGGCTTCATCCCATTCTTCGGTGTGAGGGGCGATCTCGGCCTGGACGAACTGTTTCACCGTTTCGCGAAACATATCGTGCTCTTCGGTGAAGTAGGGATAGGTCAACGCTACCGTCGGCGCCGCTTCGGTCATGCTGGGCATATTGGCTCCTACCGAGATTGTTTGTAGTCCCGCCTTCAGGCGAAAGGTTGTACTTCGTCGTCTCAAACGCCGTCTTACGAACTTCCGCCTGAAGGTGGGACTACCAACTCATTAATCCGTAATCAATCCTGCAATCTTCACCAGCGTGTCGCCGGGAGCTACTACATCGCCTTGCTTCACCAGCACTTCCTCGATCACGCCGGCGGTCGAGGCTCGCAACGTCTGCTCCATCTTCATCGCTTCGAGGATAACGAGCGGATCTCCTGCAGCGACTTGCTGGCCGGCGGCGACCAGAACCTTCAACACCTGTCCGGGCATCGGCGCGTAAGCGCTCTCGTGTTCGGAGGCGCTCTGCGCGCGCGGGTGCCTCGCGGGGCGTTTGACTACGCTTGAAAACGAGTGAGATTGGACAAAGATCTTATCCCCTGCTTCCGCGATGCGAAACAATCGCTGCACGCCATCGAATGCCACGCGAATGCTCCCGGGCTCGAATGATACAACCTGCGCATTGGCTTGCCAATCTTTGTTCGAGAGTATGAACGAGTTGTCTTCAGCCGTGACTGTGAGGCTGCGACGGGGACGGTCGCGCTCCCCGGCTCGCAATGAGACTTCGAATGCTTCATCTCCAACTTCCAGCTTGATAGACGGGTCACGAAATGGATTATTCCGATAGTGCAGCGGCAAATCGGGAAGGATCGTAGCCTCGGCTTGTCGCCGCCTGATGAAATAAAGCGCAACAACACTCGCGGCGATCAGGTCCTCATTCGCATCCTTCGGTGCGATCAGCTCGCTGATGTTCTGGTCGATGAGTCCCGTGTGATACGTCCCGCTTTCGAACGTTGGGTGCTCGAGCGTGTTGATCAAGAACTCGCGATTGGTTCCAGCGCCAAGTACAACAAGGTTCTTCAACGCAGAAGCAAGTCTTTGACGCGCGGACTCGCGATCCGGCCCATGGACGATCAGCTTCGCGAGCAGCGGGTCGTAATGAATACCGACTTCCGTACCTCGATCAACACCCGAGTCGATTCGCAAGCCTTCTATCGCCAACGGCATCTCCCACTGGTGAAGAGTTCCGGTTGCCGGAAGAAAGCTGTTGTTCGGGTCTTCAGCGTAAAGCCGGGCTTCGATGGCGTGGCCATTCTGCTTAACGTCCTCTTGCCCAATCGATAAAGGCTTCCCTTCGGCAATCTCAATCTGAAGCTTGACCAGGTCTTGTCCGGTGATCATTTCAGTGACCGGGTGTTCGACTTGCAGCCGGGTGTTTACTTCGATGAAGTAGAACTCGCCCGAAGGAGCAAGAATAAACTCCACCGTTCCAGCGTTGGTGTAACCGATCCCTCGGCCGGCCGCCAGTGCCGCTTCGCAGATGCGTTGCCGAAGCTCCGAATCCACGGCGGGTGAAGGGCTTTCTTCGATGATCTTTTGGTGACGCCGCTGAACCGAACACTCGCGTTCGAACAGATGTATCAAGCTGCCGTGGTTGTCTCCAAGAATCTGAACTTCGATGTGCCTGGCGTCGTCGATGTAACTCTCCAGAAGCAGAGTTCCATCGCCGAAAGCTTTCTCGGCCTCGCGGCGTGATGCTTCGATCGCGGCCTCGAGCTCGCTTTTGTCGCGTACGACTCGCATGCCTTTGCCGCCGCCGCCGGCGGAAGCTTTGATCAGAATCGGCAGTCCGATCTTTTCCGCATTCTTGCGAAGCATTTCGAGAGACTGATCTTCTCTATCGTAACCGGGAACGATCGGCACGCCCGCGGCTGCCATCATTTTTCGGGCAGTGCTCTTCAAACCCATCTTGCGAATTGCATCCGGGGTCGGCCCGATGAACGTGATGCCGACACTGTCGCAGCCCTCGGCGAAATCGGCGTTCTCGGAGAGAAACCCGTAGCCGGGATGAACGGCTTCGGCGCCGGTTCGCTTCGCAGCGTCGATGATCTTCTGTATGTTGAGGTAGGACTGATCGGATGGAGCGGGTCCGATGTGAACGGCTTCGTCGGCGAATCCCACATGAGGCGCTTGCGCATCGGCGTCGGAGTAGACGGCGACGGTAGAGATTCCCAACACGCGACAGGTGCGCATAACGCGCAGCGCGATCTCTCCTCGATTGGCGATCAGGATTTTGTTGAAACGTTTCATGCGGACCGAGGGAATAGACCACGGATCAAACGGATCGGACCGATTTCGCACGGATCAGATCCGCGTAAATCCGTATGATCCGCTTGATCGGGGTCCATCCGCTTCAATGCCTGAACACTCCCCACTCCATCGTTCCCTCGACCGGCCGGTTGCAAGCCGCTGACAGCGATATCGCCAGCACCGTTCGCGTTTCGCGAGGATCGATAATCCCATCATCCCAGAGCCTCGCAGTCGCAAAGTATGGATCCGACTCCGCCTCGATCTGAGCTTCCAGAGCCAGTTTCGAGGCAGTGAGCTTGGATTCATCAACCGGCAGTCCCTGTTTGTTCAGCGCTTCACGTTTGATTATGTCCATCACTCCCGAAAGCTGCTGCGGCCCCATGACCGCGATACGATGATTCGGCCACGTGAACAAAAAGCGCGGCTCATAAGCTCGCCCGCACATCGCGTAGTTCCCCGCCCCGTAAGAACTCCCGATCATTATCGTGATCGCCGGCACAGTCGAGTTAGACACAGCGTTTATCAGCTTGGCGCCGTTGCGGATAATGCCCTGCTCTTCGTAAGTGCGACCCACCATGAACCCGGTGATGTTTTGTAAGAAGACAAGCGGGATATTCTGCTGATTGCACAGGTGTATGAACTGCGCGCCCTTCCCCGCCGACTCGGACATCAGCACGCCATTGTTCGCGAGTATTCCAACCGAGAAGCCGTGGATATGAGCAAACCCGGTGACCAGAGTTGTCCCGTACTTCGATTTGAACTCGTCGAACCGAGAACCATCGACTATTCGAGCGATGACCTCGCGAACTTCAAAAGGCACTCGCACATCCGCCGAAGCGATGCCCAACAACTCATCCGCAGGATAGAGCGGCTCTTCGACTGCGCGCAGCTTTGGTTTGGGAGGCGGGTCCGAATAGTGACTCACGATGTCCCGCGCAAGCCTCAGCCCGTCGAGCTCGTCTTCAGCCAGGTAGTCCGACAGCCCCGAGTTCCGCGAGTGCATCTCAGCTCCGCCCAGCGATTCCTCATCGACGACTTCGCCAGTAGCCATCTTGACCAGCGGCGGCCCTCCCAAAAACACCTGCGCCTGGTTGCGAATCATTATCACGTAGTCGGACATGCCCGGCAGATAAGCGCCGCCTGCGGTCGAGTTGCCAAACACGACCGAGATGCTTGGGATGCGCATCTTCGAACGGCGGGTGATTTCGCGAAAGCCGCGCCCGCCCGGCACAAAGATCTTCGCTTGAACAGGAAGATCGGCGCCGGCGGATTCGACGAGGCTAATGCTGGGCAAGTGGTTCTCGGTGCCAACATCGGAGAGCCGCCGATTCTTGAGTTGGCCGATCTCGCTGACCGCGCCGCCTTTGACGGTAGCTTCATTGGCGGTGATCATGCACTCGCGTCCCGAGACCAGGCCGACGCCGCCCACTACTCCAGCTCCGACAAACTCGTTGTCCATTCCGACGCCGGCCAACGGCGCGATCTCGAGGAAGTATGAACCCTCGTCGAGCAGCATCTCTATGCGCTCGCGAGGCAACAAGCGCCCTCGCGCGAGGTGACGTTTGACGTACTGTTCGCCTCCGCCTTTAGTCGAGCGCGCAAGCTCAGCTTTCAGTCTGTCGACCGCGGATGAATTGGCTGCGTAGTTCGCACGGTAGGTTTCGTCCTGGGGATCGACGACCGATTTGATCGCTTGCATGTTTATCCCGCGGCGTTGCGATGCTCGAAGAGAATTGATAGCCTAGCGAGGCTTTGAGACAGTAATTAACGGCCTTTTGATTGTCAACATGCAGAGCCGCCGGGTGGCGTCCGGAATCGCGTGTTTTCTCTGCGTAACCTCGGCGCCTCGGCGTCTCTGCGGTTAGGTAGCCTCGAATAGTAAGACCATGGTTGGACGTTCCTGGTAACTCGGAGGATCAGCAAGATGGCAATCAAAGGCGATCGAGCCATCTGGGAAGCCGAAAGCCGCGGCATTGAGCTGATCAATCTCACCATCGGCGAGCTGTTCGACCGCCAGTGCGCAACCATTCCTGACAAGGAAGCGCTTGTCTACAACTATCCCGAGATCGGGCTTGATCTCCGCCTAACCTATCGCCAGTACCGACACGAAGTAACCCGACTAGCGAAAGGACTGCTCGCGCTCGGCATTCAAAAGGGCGAGCACGTCGCGGTCTGGGCGACGAATGTGCCGGAGTGGGTGATGCTCGAGATCGCACTCGCCAAGATCGGCGCCGTGCTGGTAACAGTCAATACCAACTATCGACGGGCCGAGATCGAGTACACCTTGAGGCAGGGCGACGTCTCTACGCTTTTCATGATCGAGGAGTTTCGCGGTAACTCGTACGTCGATTCGATGTATCACATCGCGCCGGAGCTAAAGAGTCTCGCAGATCCAATTCGCCAGCGATTGCACAGCGCTGCGCTCCCCGAGCTAAAGCGAGTGATCCTGATCGCAGGCACCGAAAAACCGGGAATGACGCTCTATTCACAGGTTGCCCAGCTCGGTGAGGACATCTCGGATGAGTTGCTTCGCGAGAGACAGTCGCGTGTCGATCCTCACGACGTCGTTCAGATGCAGTACACCAGCGGCACGACCGGTTTTCCAAAGGGCGTGATGCTGACTCACCACGGCATGTTGAATCAAACTCATGTAACGTGTTCCATCGCCCAGCTTCGGCCGAATGAGCGCTACGTGACCGCGATGCCGTTCTTTCACATCGCCGGCTCGGTGGGCGCCATCATGTTTTCGCTTTACCTCGGGTGCACACTGATTCCGTTGATCTGGTTCGACCCCGAAAAGGAGTTGAAGCTGCTTCACGACGAGAAGGCGACATTCTCGTTCAATGTACCGACAATGCTGGTGGCAATGCTGAACCACCCGCGCTTCATTGCTGGAGACTTCAACCTGTCATCCCTTCGCGAGATCATCACCGGTGCGACCCCAGTCCCGGTTGTGCTTATGGAAGAAGTGAAAGCAAGGATGGGTGCAGATTGCACGATCGTATTCGGACTTACCGAATCAACTGGCGCAGTGACTGAGACGATTCAGAGCGACAGTTTTGAGCTGAAGTCTTCGACGGTCGGGATTCCTCTGCCGCACACGGACATCAAGATCGCGGATCCGGTAACAGGCGAGCCTGTCCGGTTCGGCGAATCGGGTGAACTGATGGCGCGCGGGTTTCTGGTGATGAAGGGTTACTACAACATGCCGGAGATGACCGCTGAGACTATCGACGCGGACGGCTGGCTCCACACCGGGGATCTGGCAACGATGAACGCCGCCGGATACGTCAACATCGTCGGGCGGGTGAAAGACATGATCATTCGGGGTGGCGAGAACATTTATCCGGCGGAGATCGAATCGTTTCTGATGCGGCATAGCAAGGTCGCTGAAGCGCAAGTAGTCGGTGTGCCGGACAACTTCATGGGCGAAGAGGTAGCGGCGCTCATTCGCTTGAAGCCCGACGAAATCGCGGGCGAGGCTGAGATACTCGAATACTGTTGCGACGGAATCAGCAGGCACAAGATCCCGAAGTACATTCGCTTCGTGACGTCGTACCCGCTGACCGCGAGCGGCAAAGTGAAGAAGTTCGAGCTGAAGGATCAGCTCATCAAAGAACTCGGGTTGGACGCCATCGCACAGCAGAGAACAGCCTAGCCACCCTGGGCGTGCGTAAGGCGAGAGCCACGCGCTTCGACGCGCAGAGGAGGGGCGGCCGCTGAGGGACGCCAGTACAAGACTCAACAATGAAGATCATCAGAATAGCAAACGGTCAGGGCTTCTGGGGCGACTCGCTCGAAGCGCCGGTCCAACTCGTCGAGCGCGGCCCCATCGACTACCTCACGCTCGATTATCTCGCCGAGATCACGATGTCCATAATGCAAAAGCAACGGGCTCGCGATCCGCGTTTTGGTTACGCGCACGACTTCATCGGCGTGATGGCTCGCATACTGCCCGCGTGCGTTGAGAAGAACATCAAAGTGGTTGCGAACGCGGGCGGCGTCAATCCTCAAGCTTGCGGCGCAGCCGTAGCCGAAGTGGCGTGCAAACTCGGCCTTGCCGGCAAAGTCAGAATCGCAATCGTCGCCGGTGATGACATTATGGCAAGCCTCGACGATCTTATTGCCAGCGGAATCCTTCTGGAAAACATGGACACCGGCGAGCCTCTCTCATCCATTCGCCAGCGAGTCCAAAGCGCGAACGTCTATTTTGGCGCGGCCCCTATTGCGGATGCGCTTGCGCAAGGCGCACAGATAATCATCACCGGGCGCTGCACCGACACCGGGCTGACGCTCGGGCCCATGATTCACGAGTTCGGCTGGCCTGCCGACGATTGGGACCGATTGGCTTCCGGAACGATCGCCGGGCACATCATCGAGTGCGGGGCTCAGTGCACCGGGGGCAACTGCCAGGTTGATTGGAAGTCGATCCCGGAGTTCTGGGACATCGGTTACCCGATTGTTGAAGCGCGCGAGGACGGCACGTTCTCGATAACCAAGCACCCCGGCACCGGCGGAAGAATCACCGTCGCGGGAATCAAGGAACAGTTGATGTATGAGATGGGCGAGCCTCAGCGGTACATCACGCCCGATTGTATCGCCGACTTTACGACTGTTCGACTCGAGCAAGCGGCGCCCGAAGGCGTTCGGGTTTCTGGAATCCAGGGCAGGCCCGCGACGGAGTTCTACAAAGTCTCGGTCAGCTACTCAGCAGGTTATAAGGCGGTCGGCTCGCTGATCTATTCCTGGCCTGAAGCTTACGACAAAGCTAAAGCTGCGGACGCGATCTTGCGGCGACGGCTTGATGCGTTGGGGCTGAAGTTCGATGAGATGCGCTCGGAGTTCGTCGGCGCGGGCGCTTTGCATGGTGACTTAGCGGGAGCGCCCTCCGACGATCTCCCCGAAGTTCTGCTGCGCGTCGGCGTTCGTTCTGAAAACAAGTCGGCGATAGAGCGTTTCGTAAAGGAACTCGCGCCGCTCGGTTTGAACGGACCGCCGACAGTCTGCGGCCTGGGAAGCGGCCGCCCCAAAGTCGAAGAGATCGTAGCCTACTGGCCCGCGCTCATGCCGAAGTCAGCCGTCTCACCGCTTGTCGAAGTCTTTACTGTTGAAACAGCCATAGACCACGGATAGGACGGATTGGACAGGTCAGCACAGATCTGATCCGTGTTGATCCGTCAGATCCATTTCATCCGCGTCTATTCCTGGCGCTCAATTCCAGACGCCGACGGCTTTGAGAAAATCTGCCAGATTTGCCTTCTTCAGTATTTCTCCCACAGCCGCGTGGTCTATGCGGCGCGCTATCCGCTCGGGTCGCTCGGCAATCGCGTAAGCAGTGATGGCTATGATCGAGGATCCTAATGCGAGGTTGTGAGCGTCGACTTTGTCGATGGTGTCGCTCGATTTGTGATGGACTTTTCCGTAGCCGCTCATGTCAACCAACAGATCAAGCGACGGAATTCCTTCGAGCATGAAATGCCCGTGATCGGTATCGAAGGTTGTCTCGAGCGAGACATCGTCGCCGCCCATCCCGGCAAGAAGCTCACTGATAGGCTTCATCGCATCGCTCAAGTCGGCGCGCCCTTCGACTTTCCATCCTTTCGGGTGCCCCGCGCCGTTGTCGGTGTTCAACACCGCAACGCAATTTCCAAGCTCGGACGAGTGAGCCCGAACGTAAGCAGCCGAGCCGAGCAAGCCTTGCTCTTCACCTCCCCACAGCGCGAACCGAATGGATCGCCGCGGCGCGTGACCAGCTTGAGAAATAGCGGACAATGCTCGCGCCGCTTCCATCACCATCGCGCAGCCGGTGCCATTATCTTGCGCGCCGGTTCCGTAGTCCCACGAATCGAGGTGCGCGCCGATGATGATCCACTCGTCCGGCTTCTCGCGGCCCGGGATCTCGGCGATCACATTGTTGACCTGGGTCGGACCGCTCACTCGATCCTGGAAGGAGAATTCCAGCGTGACCGGACCCCTTTTCATCAGCCGTTGAATCAGCTTGGCGTCCTCCATGCCGACCTGCGCAAGTGGAAGTGCGCTCACCGAACCGCCCCACGAGAATCCAAATGCGTTCAGCACGTTGTTCGGTTCGCTGTCGCCCACGAAGGCTGCGGCGGCGCCATTTTCCTTCAACAGCGGAATCGCGGCTATCAACTTTGCGAAGCCGCCGAAGCCTTCGGCGAAAATGGAGGCGAGATCGAGCATCGCGATCCGGCCTTTGATGGCGCCGGCCTGCGCTTTGATTTTGTCGGCCGACAGGTCTCCGATACTGATGACTTCTCCTTTGACGCCGGACGGCGGCGTCGAAGGAGACCAGCCAAGGGACTCGATGTGAATCCTTCGCTCGAAGGGTGCGAGTACTCGACCTTGAGCCCAGCCGCGTTCCCAACCGTTGGGAATCGTGAAGCGCTCAAGACGAACATTGCTGATGCCGGCTGCTCGAAATTGAGCGGCAGCCCATTCGGCCGAGCGTTGATGTGCCGACGAGCCGGTGAGTCTTCCGCCGAACTGCTCGGTCAACCCGCGCAGGTATTCCATCGAGCGGCCTCCGACCAGAATCGATCCGGCTATTCGAATCGAAGCCTCCTGGATCGAGTCAGTATCCTGTGACGATCTCTGCGCGTTGCTTGATTGAAGCAGCAGCGAAAGCGAGACAAGAAAAGCGAGGGCAAAACGTCGCGGGTTTCTCACGGCTATCCTCCGGTCGGCTTATTAATGACGGGCACCAGTCTCAAGCGGCATGGAGTTCCAATATCGGTGTCGAGCAACGTCGATTCGAGGAATAGGGTGCTGGTCGAAAACGTGACCTCACAAATCCGCGCAGTAAGACTCTCGTTATCGAAGAAGCCCGCGCCGCTTCATGAGTGTGTCGGGTCCTTAGCAGGATTCTAAAAGATTTCGACGATGCGGCAGAGGGATTGTACGACATCGGATTTAAAAAGGCTACGGCTCGCCAGCCGTGCTGTACAGCCAGGACACCCGTACTCGTCCAGCGCGAGGCATCCAGCACCGCGCAGTCTTCCACGGCCAATCGCATGGAGTGCCAGCCTCACCGCGTGCTTCAGTACCGTAGACATCCCACATTTGAAAATTTCCGTGAGACGAACTAAGATCGAGCTGCTTTTCAACGTATCAGGCAAGTAGTCGTCTGGCTCCTAACGACGATCTCTCATTAGTAGGGCATATGAATCAGAGGAACCGCGTGTGTTGGGCGAGGATACTTGTTTGCTCGGCTATCCTCCTGACCTTCCCTCTCTGTTTCCTGATCTCTACCTCCGTACAAGCTCAGTACCACGTCGAAGTCCGAACAGTCGATGACGGACTTCCGCAGAACTCAGTCAATGCCATCCTGCAGACCCACGATGGTTACATATGGCTCGCAACCAACGGCGGCCTGGCGCGTTACGACGGCGTGAGTTTCAAGACCTTCGATGTCGGCAACACTCCGGCGATGACGAGCAACCGCATTCTCTCACTATGTGAAGACCGGGAGGGCAGCCTCTGGATCGGCACCGAGAATCAGGGCCTCATGCGGTTGAAGAATGGAGAGCTCACCTCTTACCCCGAAGTCGAAGAAATCAAGAATCGGGCGGTGGCCGGCATCATTGAAGCCCGAGAGGGCGGCCTCTGGATGGCGACTGCCACCGCCCTCGTCAGGCTGAAGGACGGAGTGTTCACTTCTTACACCGGCGACTACGGGCTGCCTGCCGGGCTGGTGCCGTGGTCAAGGTCGATGATTGAAGATCAGCACGGGGATCTGTGGGTCGCACTCAATCGGGGGTTGTTTCGTCTCGCTAAAGAACGATCTACGCTCTACACGACACGAGAGGGTCTGCCCGACAATCGCGTCCATGCGGTTTGTGAAGATGGTGATGGCAGCCTGTGGGTAGGGACTGAGCGTGGGCTGGTGAGACTACGGGACGGGTCGTTCACCACCTATACGATGAAAGACGGGCTGTCCGACGATCACATCACCTGCATGACCTGGGATCGCGCGGGAAGCCTTTGGGTCGGCACGGCAGCTGGCGGGCTGATGCAGCGGACCGGCGCACGGTGGATGACTATTAGAACTGCAGACGGTCTCTCAGACGAAAACATCCGTTGCATTAGCGAAGATCGTGAGGGAAATCTGTGGGTCGGCACGACAACTGGCGGGCTGAACCGGCTGAGGGAGAAGAAGCTGAAGTCGTACACCAAGACCGAAGGGTTTCCTGCGGCAAGCATCGTTCCCATCACCCAGGACCGGGCAGGCGATGTATGGATCGGCGCGACGTGTGGAGGCTTGATCCGCTTTCATGACGGACGCTTCACCACCATCTACGGGATGAAGGATGGCTTGCCGAATAACTGTGTGTGGTCGCTTTGTGCTGACCGCGACGGCAGCCTCTGGATCGGGACGTGGGGCGACGGGTTGACTCACTTCAAGGAAGGGCGCTTCATCACTTACGACCCCGATAACAGTGCCATGTCAGGGCGCGTCGTTAAAGCCATCTGGCAGGGGGGCGATGGCGCGCTCTGGGTCGGAACCGATGCGGGCCTGAACCGCTTACAGGATGGAAAATTCACCGTGTGGCGCGTCAGTGACGGGTCGATCAATGAACGCATCAATTTCATAACCGGAGACACTAAAGGGGCGCTCTGGATATGCACCAACGCCGGTCTCAGCCGCTTCAAAGACGGTGCATTCACCAACTACACCACAGAGAGCGGGCTGTCGAACGCCAGCGTGCGGGTCATCCACGAGGATGCAGAGGGCACGCTGTGGATGGGCACTTATGGCGGCGGGTTGAACCGGTTCAAGGATGGTCGGTTCACCCACTACGGCACGCGCGACGGTCTGTTTGAGGACACGGTCTCGCACATCCTTGAAGACCAGAACGGGAACCTGTGGATGAGCGGCAACAAAGGAATCTCACGTGTCAGCCGGAAAGAGTTGGACAACTTCGCCGAGGGGCGGGTGAAGGCGATCACCTCGATCTCCTACGGGGTGGCTGATGGCATGGCAAACCGCGAGTGCAACGGCGGCGGCCAGCCCGCTGGGTGGAAAACGCGCGAGGGCCACATGTGGTTTCCGACGGTCAAAGGACCAGTGGTCGTTGACCTCGGCAAAATCACTACCAACCGCCTTCCGCCGCTGATCGCCATTGAGCAGGCGTTGATAAACAAAACAGCAATTGACACGCGGCGTAACGCCGAGATACCAGCCGGCAAAGGCGATCTGGAGTTTCACTACACGGGACTGAGTTTCACCGCACCCGAGAAAGTACGATTCAAGTATCAACTCGAAGGCTATGACGATTCCTGGGTAAACGCAGGGGCGCGACGCGTGGCCTATTACACAAACGTTCCGCCGGGGCAGTACTCATTCCGTGTCATCGCCTTCAACGATGAGGGCGTCTGGAACGAGAGCGGCGCAGCGCTCACCTTCTATCTGCGCCCGCGCTTTTATCAGACCTGGTGGTTCTACGCGCTGGCTGCATCGAGTCTGGCCGCCGTAATCGTGCTGGTCTACAAGGGCCGGGTGAGGAAACTGCGCAAAGCAAACGCGGCGCAACAGGCTTTCTCCCGACTATTGATCGAGACCCAGGAGGCGGAACGCAAGCGCATCGCCGCCGAACTCCACGACAGCATCGGCCAGAGTCTGGCGATCATCCGGAACCTCGCGCTCGTCGGTTTGAGCACGCCGGAAGATCACAGTCAGGCTCTCGAGCAACTCGACGAGGTTTCGACCGCCGCTTCCGAGGCGCTCGTGGAAGTGAAAGCCGTCGCCCACAACCTTCGACCGTACCAGCTCGACCGGCTGGGGCTGACAAAAGCGCTCGACGCAATGGTAAAGGCGGTCTCCGATTCCTCTGACATTCGCTTTAGCGCGGATATCGCCGAGCTTGACTCCGTCTTGCCGAAGGGGGCCGAGATTAACCTCTACCGTATCGTTCAGGAAAGCCTGAACAACATCGTCAAGCATTCCGCGGCAACCGAGGCCAGCGTCATCGTCAAAAGAGACGCGCAGCGCATCCTCGTTGAGATTCGAGATAACGGCAGAGGGTTTGTGCCGGGGAGCTCCGGCGACTCATCAGCCGGCGGGATGGGTCTTGTTGGGATTGCCGAGCGCGCGAAGATATTGGGCGCGAGGTGCGAGATCCACTCGGCTCCCGGCAAGGAGACGATCATCAGCATCAATGCGGCACTTGGAGAACTACCGAAATGAAGACCGAAACACGAATGGTTATAGCCGATGACCATTCAATCTTTCGCAAAGGATTGAGGGCCATCATCGAGGCAGAAAAGGGCATGGTGGTGATTGCAGAGGCAGCGAACGGAGAAGAAGCGATCAGGAAGATCGAGGAGCTCAGACCAGACGTTGCCATTCTGGATGTTGATATGCCGAAGATGGACGGCTTCCAGGTCGTGAAAGAGCTGCGTCGTACCAGGATCCCGGTCGAGTGCATATTTCTGACCATCCACAGCGAAGAAGACGTGTTCAACGAGGCGCTGAACCTGGGGGTGAAAGGTTATGTGCTGAAAGACAGTTCATCAACCGACATCGTCAACGCCATTCACGCCCTTCGGCAAGGGCACCATTACACCAGCCCTTCCATCACCACCCACCTCATCAACCGCAGCCAGCATTCTGGCTCGCTTGTCCAGAAGGCGAGTGTCAAAGACCTTACCCCGACCGAAAGGCGCATCCTGCAGATGATCGCCGATTACAAGACCAGCAAACAAATTGCCCACGAGCTCTTCATTCACTACCGCACAGTGGATAACCACCGAACGAACATCTCCGCGAAACTTGGACTCCGTGGGAGCCACGCATTGATCAAGTTCGCCCTCCAGCATCAATCGGAACTTTAATCAGAGCGGATGCACCGTGCGGCTCTGCGGGTCTTGGCGTCTTTGCGCGAAAAGGGTCCTGGCGGATTGCTATTTCGCGCAGAGACGCAAAGCTCCGCAAAGACGCTAAGTAGTTTTCGGATGCCCTTGATGTGATGAAGTCCGGCTTTTAATCGCACCCTTC
>DATMCM010000280.1:0-3330 GCA_035558335.1 Blastocatellia bacterium
GCCGGGGTAAAGGGTGGTTGAAAGGCTTAACCTTCGCTGAGACACCGCTTAGCGCGATCTCCAGATTCACTTGGAGCCTTGAGGCATCTGAAGTGAGGCCCTCTTCCAGGGCACCTCACGAAGATGGTTCCTCGTTCCGCGCGGATTTGGACTAGTCAACCCAAGATAGAAAGGCGTTTATGAAATTCGTTAGTCTCAGAACGAAGCGCGCTCACAGACAAGGCAAGCTAGACAAACCATCCCGCGCCACTCATGAATCTTTCGTTAGGCCAACGGCCGCGCCTCATGAAATCCACACTTACGTGGAGCTCCGGCAACAGATTCACGACGACCTTCGGGTCCAACACCCCGAATGGGTCGCGCCAGATGGCAAATCTCCCATGTGTGATTCTTACGAGACGCGCCTGATGGAACTGCTGAATAGTCTGACGCGGGGAAAATCCGCTCAATCTATTGTTGATCCTCATCGGCTTCTCGAACAGGGAGCAAACTGATTCGAGCCGGCAGCAGTGTAATAGCTCCACCGCACGACAAGTTCGTGACGGTGATGAGTTGTTGGCGCACCGAAGACAGAACATATTCGCAACGTTATGAAAGATTCTGTCGTCAGAGGATGCCTGTTGCAGCTTCTCTATGAACATCGAAGCGAAGGTTTGCTTCCATTCGGGCAGGCTGAGCAGGCCGTTCTGCCGCCGGCGGGTATAAATCGCCGCGACTGGTTGCGCGCCGTTGCCCAGCTTTCAGAGTATTGCCTCATCGATTGGACGCCTCTCGAAGATAAGAGCGGGATGGGTTTGCTGTCGGGCTTTGCGAAGATAAACGACTTCGGAGTCAAAGTGCTCGAAGCTCGCGTCGAGCCTCCGATCCCGGTTTCCATCGATAAGAGCCGCCGACGCTCGGTTTCCAAGCGCAAGCAAACGTCGAGGGAAAAGCGCAGTCAGCAGCAGGCGATTACGGAGGCGTTGGAGAAAGTGATCACCGCGGTCAATCAAGCCGACGTGTCGGAGCAGGAGAAAAATAAAGCGAAATCTCTGTTGCGAAAACTCCTGGGTAGCAAAGCAGCGTCCAAAGTGATGGGCACTGACGCGCAATCTCTTGCCGCGAAATATTTCACGGAGTAGCGCGTGTAGCCGGCTTCGCTTTCTTACCGAGCGCCAGGCGTTCAGTCTTTTTCCGGCGTTTTGCGCGTCTCTTAGCGTTGTCTCTGCCTTTGCTGTGCCCCATAAACGTCAACTTTCGCCCGGTTGTCGTGTCGTAGCAACGGGACGGAACCGAGGCCGGCGTCCGCGCTGTTGCTGCTGCCGCGGCGTGCGATTCGGTAGCTGCGCTCGCGCATCCTGAACTTTAGTCGGTCGCTCATCCCGCGCTCCCGCCGGCGACCTCGTTGCCGGGCCGGCTGCCCGCGCGCGTCCCACGTCGTGCGTGTTGATGATGTCGAACGTCCGAAAGAGCGGGGCCAGATCGATCACGTCGTTCGCGGCTGATCTCAATATGTTCCCGAGATTTCCGGCAACTGATGCGACTTCCACGCGGATTGCATGCCGGCGCAGTTTGGTGGCGAGATAAGCGAAATCGGCGTCGCCAGTCACGAGAATCACGACATCGGGCCGCATCTCGATCGAAAGCTCGAGCGCATCGATCGCCATCATCACGTCCACGTTCGCCTTGTAATGACCTTCTTCGGCGGGCGCCCCATCTTTGGTCACCACCATGAATCCATTGGAGCGCAGCCAATGGACGAACTTATTTTTCCTGTCCCGGTCGTCCTGCCAGGTTGGAATGGCGGGCGGCAATCCGGCATAGACCACCATCTCGATCAGATCGCGTCCGCTGTTCGGACCGGCCAGAAAATCGCGGAGCTTTAGCCAATCGAGCCCGCGTCCAGCGGTTCGCACCGAACTGCCGACGTTCGATTCGTCCACCAGCACCAACACTCGGGAGCGAGGACCGCTTTCTTGATTTCTCTTTGGCATATGTCCGGCCGCGCGAAGCAGATCGTCGATCGCATCGGCGGTGCAAACCAAGACTTGTTAGGCTGCTTTTTTCTTCGGCTTCTTGACAACGACTGTAGGAAACTCGACCACCAGCGGAGTTGCCTCGTTCCCGTTCTGATTCAGGGTCAATTCAAAGCCCAACTTCCCCGCAGCGATCTCTGAGAGCGCGATATCAGCGTGACCCAGACCAGGAACAAATTCGACCATCGGTCGATGGCCGATACAAAGTTGTCGAACGCGTTGGGAGACCATGTTCACCAGGATCTTCGGATTAGGAATAACTTCGGCGGCGGCTTTGACTAGATTTGGATTCATAATTTAGCTCACAATGACGGATCAGGCTGACGGAGTTAAATTCCGAAACGGAGTGGGACCCTGATTGCGTTCCGGGAAATCGCAGCCGAGACTCTAACTATCGTCTGTTATTGCCAGAACACAATTGGCTATTCTTTGGCCTTTGACGTGCGGCCCGGCGTATTCCACGCTCACTTCTCTGCAACGCAAGCGCTATCTCTTTGTCTGCATCAATCGTCGGGCCGACGACAACCCGAAAGGATCCTGCGCGGCCAAGAACTCGGAAGAAGTGTACAGAGCGTTGAAAGAGGAGGTTGCCGCGCGGGGACTCGCAAAGCTTGAGGCGCGCGTCTGCACATCAAGCTGTCTCGATCAATGCGCCACGGGCGTGACGGTTTTAGTCGAACCAGATCACTTTTTTTACGGGCGCGTCACGACTGCGGATGTCCCTGAGATTGTGGACGGACTCGTCACTAGCCAACCGGTTAAACGCCTCGTGATTACCGCGGATCAACACAATGGAGCTGGATGGGATGAGCGACATAGAACACGTCGCGATTGAGGGAATGGAGCGTTTGGAGAAAGCGACGTAGAAGGCAAAGCCGCGGTGGGTAGCGGCGAGTGAGCTGGGAAGCGAACGAGTTTCAATCGCGCGGGTAGACGGCAACGCAGCTAGGGTAGCTGGCGCAAGCACGGGGCAGTGCGAGTGATCAAGGTGAAACTACGAGGGAAGCAGCGAGCGAGTTTCAAAACCTAGATAAATCCTTCGTCACGCTGGAGTGGCGGGCGTGTCGCCTGCGGACCCTTTAACCACGGCTCCATGGACGCCGACACCATTCGCAGTTTTTGCGGGGCACAACGCTAATCACAACGTGCGCGGCGACGCCACTCTGCTAGCGTGCACAAATATGCGACAACTGGTTTTTGGGTTGGTTCTTGGGTTGGCGTTCTCTGCTTTTGGGCAAACGGTGGTGGATCGGGTAGCAAAGCAGAACGCGCTTTTTGAGGAGTATTATCAAGCCGGGCTTAAGAATTTTCCGGA
>DATMCM010000281.1:0-11821 GCA_035558335.1 Blastocatellia bacterium
CCCGCGACAACCGGATTGCCGTAGCTTTGTGAACCGAGCGTTGCAACCCACTTGATATTCTTCTTGGTCTTGACGTCCCAGCTTGTCGGCATCCCTTTCTGGTTCGAGACCATGTTGCGGTCGGCCGTTCCGCCCCACATCGGCCAGTCGCCGCTACCCGGATCGGAAGCCGACACGATGTTGTTGGCGATGCCAAGCGTTGTTGCGAGCGCAAGTGCGAAGAAAAGTGATTTCGAAGTGCGAATTCTCGAAGTGCTTGTTCTCATGATTCCCCATCTCACTAACACCTCACTTTAGTGAGGTGCCGCACGCCACCGTGACTCTAAAACCGTTTCAACGGTTCGTCATCATTGCCGCGGAGAAACTGTTAAAACAGTTTGCAACGTGCGGGTCCGCCTAACAACACCTCGATGAATCGAGGTGTTAATCAAAGGTGATAGTCCTTTCAAAATCATTTGTTCGATGTCACCTTGACGTTATCGATAAAGACTTCATTCGGAGCATCTGCGAAAACGCCGGCGCTGCCGTAGCGATTGCCGAGCGGGTCGATGCGCTCGAGGGTCCATTCGGCCGGTTCGGGCTCAGAGGCCAGCCAGGCTTTGCCGCGCGCTCGCACTTTGCCGTCCGGGAGATTCTCGACTTGAATCTTCAAGCGGTACCACGTGTCAGCCTTCCACTCGAAAGGCTTCCTGACTGTGCGTTTCTCTTCGATCTGCCAGGAGCGTAGCTCGATCTTTTGGCTGCTTCCGAGAATCGCCAGCTCATACCGCTGAGCGACCACGCCTGCGTCTCCCATCTGGCGGCGTTTCTCGACCGCGCGAAAGTCCGCCTGGGTTGTGTAGTTCGACAGATTGGCAGGGGTGAAGAACGACCGCGCGCGCTTGAAGGCAGGCGGAGTGGGGTTCTTCACCAGAACCTTGTTTCCTTCGACCTCGCGAACCGTGTATTTTCCTCCCGCGCTGATCCAGTGCTTTGGAACCCCATCCACCGGAATGGCTTCGAAGGTCTCAGTGATCGGCAGCGCCGGGATTACCCGCACCCGAGAGACTCCGACGACTCCGGAGACGGTGGCCTTCACCATTCCCGCCTGCGCGCCGGCATCCGCGGCAGGAGTGAACTGATTGTTTTGAGCCGCGCCTTTCAAGCCTTCCAGCGACCAGGTTGCGCTTGTCTCGTCGCGGATGAAACGCCCGTGATCGTCGAAGAGTCGCACCCTGAACTTCGCCGCCTCGCCCGGTTGTACGACCAGATCGGCGGGCACAATCTGGACGTGCGCAACGGCGGCGTCGGCCGGAGCGTTCTCGACGGTTTCCTTTACGGACGGCAGAGCCGGTGAAGGAGTCTTCTTGCCGATGCAATAGACTGCTTTCGTCGTAACGAGGTAGACACGGCCGCGCGAGACTGCTACCGAGGCAAGCACTTGCTCGTTTGACGTGATCGCTTCGTCGCCCGCCTCGGTCTTGAGTTCCACCTTCTCAACCGGTTCGAGTTCGTCTTCATCGAGGACCTCGCAGCCGGTCGGTCCGGGTTTGAGAATGAAAAATTTTCCGTTCTCAGTGCCAACATAGAGCTTGCCGTCGGCCAGCACCGGCGACGCACGCTGCAACGTGCCGATAGTCTGCTTCCAGAGTTCCTTTCCGGTATTGATGTCGAATGCGAACACGTTTGCGCTGTCGTCGATTTGATACAGGCGGTCGCCATCAACAATCGGCGACGAATAACCTCCCCTGATACCGGTGATCGCCCACTTGACCTTGTCTTTGCCGAGCGCGCCCTTGCCGGTCGCGTCGATCGCCGCCAGCAAACCCATTTCGTTTGTTTCGAGGTTTTCTTCACTGTGCGAGGCGAAGACCGTAGTCCCTTTTATCACTGCGCAGTTGTTGATGCCTCGTTTGGTGATCGCGTAGCTCCAGACCGGCTCTCCGGTTTGAGCCTTCATTGCATAAACCGCCCCGTCAGCACCGCCGACTATGATCAATCGCGTGCCGTTTATCGTCGCCGCGATGGGAGTCGGGTAAACCGTGTCATAAGGCCGGCCTCCGGGTGCACTCGTCCAGACGCAATCACCGCTTCGCTTGTCAAAGGCGTAGAAGCGATGCCTCCGAAGCGCAGTATCTCCCCAGCCATCGATGATTGTGCCCACGATCACCAGGTCGCCTTCGATGATTGGCGAAGTGGTCCGCCCTCCGTGCGTCGTCCACGCGCCGAACTCGTCTGTCAGCGAGCGGCTCCATAGAACCTTGCCATCATTGGATAAGGCCGTCAGTTCATTGCAAGCGCCAAAGACATAGATGTTGCCGGTAGCGGGGTCGCCCGTTGGCGACGACCAGGCTATGCGGCGCGGCGGCACGTCGCTCTCGTAGATGTTGAGCCGGCGTTCCCAGATAAGCTTCCCGGTGTCGGCGTTCAAGCACATGACGCGTTCCTGCATCGATTCGCCTTCACCTGCTGAGTTGAACAAAAAGACTCGCCCATTCATTACGATTGGCGTCGAGCGTCCACCGTAAGGGGCTTTCCAGACCAGGTTCTCGCCTTTCTTCGACCACCGTGCCGGAAGACCGGTTTCGGCGGAATGGCCGTCACGCGCCGGGCCTCGCCAGTCGGGCCAATCACTGCCCGAAGATGCTCGGCCGGTCGCGATCAGAACAAAGAACAACAAAGCGCAGGTTGAGTATTTCGAAAGAATGGCTTTCATAATCGGCTTTCACAGATGTGCATTCGGTCCGCTCTTACCACGCACGAACGATGCAAGTTTTCCACTGACCTAACAAGGCATGCTTGACTCAATGATCTCAAGATATTATGTTGCGGTTGAGCGCGTCAAGCGGGGATGTTTTTGAACCTGCTGAACCAAAGTGGCGTTTTTCAAGCTTTGAAGCGCGTCTTCGAGTCGTGCCCACGAATAAACTCGAGAGGGAGCGTAGACCACCCAGCCTGCGCAAAACCTTGAATCGAGCCTCATTTGAAATCATACGAAGACCCGGACGGTCCAGGCTACGTCCTTAAGCGGAGTGAACGATGCTCACTAGACGAATCGTGCTGCTGACGATGGTGTTGATATGTCCGCTGCTGGTGGGCGCCCAGGATCTCAACGAAGAATACTTTGCGGCGGCACGAAAAGGCGACACCGCCGCGGTCAAAGCGCTTCTGGACAAGGGCGTGGATGTGAACGCCAAGACCCGTTACGGCGCAACAGCGCTTTCCTATGCTTGCGACAAAGGACACGTCGAGGTGGTGAAGCTGCTGATCGAACGGGGAGCAGACGTCAACGTCAAGGACACGTTCTACGGAGAAGTGCCTCTCGGGTGGGCTCTGTCGCACGAGCACCTGCAGGTCATAAAGCTTCTGTTGGATAAGGGCGCGACTGGTATCGAAAGAGCGCTGGTGACCGGGGTGCAAAGCGGCAACGTCGAACTGGTCAAGATGGTACTCGACAAAGGCGGGCTAAAGCCGGAGACGCTGAACAATGCGCTGCTGCGCGCTTCAAGCGCCAAAAAAGAGATCATCGATATGCTCAAGAAAGCCGGCGCTACCGCGGTTGAATTCAGCGTTGACCCCGAGACATTGAAGAGCTACGCCGGGGTGTACAAGCACGAACAGATCGGTGAGCTGACCGTCGAAATCAAAGACGGAAAACTGGTTGGCAGAATTGCGGGGCAGGGTCCATTTACTACTGCCGCGCAAAACAAGAACACGTTCTCGATTCTCGAGGTTGAGGCCACTCTTACATTCAACGTCGAGGGCGATAAAGTCACCGGGTTCACCCTCAAGCAATCCGGCGCGACATTTGTGTTCAAGCGAGTTGAGCCAAAGTAGAAGTGTTCGTAGTCCCGCATTGAAGGATCTGTCTGTCTTCTCTGCGCAACCTCTGCGTGCTCCGCGGCTCTGCGGTGAGCAGATTCGCGAGAGAATTCACCGCGGAGCCGCTGAGCACGCAGAGGTTGCGCAGAAAAGAGCAGAATGCGAACCGAACTACGGACAGCGATGATTGGAACTTGCGCCTGACTTAAGGCGGGATTTAGAACGTTTGAGGAGGCTGAATGTTTTCCACTCGAGCTATTACAAGAGCCAGCGTTGCGGTTCTGATTCTTCTCGCTGCTGGATTCGGCAATGCGACGAGCGCTCAGAACTGGCCGTCATTTCGCGGGTCGAACGCTTCGGGCGTTGGCGACGGCAAGCCAACGCCTACGACCTGGGATACGACCAAAGGCATAAACATTCTCTGGAAGACTCCGATCCCGGGGCTAGCGCACTCGAGCCCGGTTGTCTGGGGCGACCGAGTGTTTGTGACAACCGCAGTAAGCAGCAAGGGCGGCGAGTACTTTCGTCACGGGCTCTACGGCGACGTCGACTCGGACAAGGACACCTCGAAGCACAGCTGGCACGTCTACGCTCTCGACAAACGAACAGGCAAGATCATCTGGGATCAGGTCGCGTGCGAAGGCGTGCCCAAGATCAAACGTCACATCAAGTCCACCCACGCAAGCTCGACTCCAGTTACGGACGGCAAAAATGTCATAGCCTTCTTTGGCTCGCAGGGGCTTTACTGCTACGACACCAACGGCAAGCTGATCTGGAAGAAGGATCTGGGAGTGCTCGACGCGGGTTGGTTCTACGACCCCGATTATCAGTGGGGAACGGCGAGCTCACCGATCATCTACAAGAACATGGTGATCGTCCAGTGCGACGTACAAAAGAACTCGTTTATCGCAGCCTACGACTTGAAAGACGGCAAGCAGCTTTGGATGACACCGCGCGAGGAGATTCCTTCGTGGGGCTCGCCGACGATCTACGAAGGGCCTTCGCGAGTTGAATTGATAACCAACGCGACCCGAGCGGTGCGCGCTTACGATCCGATGACAGGAAAGGAGCTGTGGCACATGACGGGGAATCCTGAAGTGACAGCAACGACGCCGATCACGGGTCACGGGCTGATCTTTATTTGCAACAGCTATCGACCGAACCAGCCGATCTACGCGATTCGCGCCGGCGCTACAGGAGACATCTCGCTCAAGCCCGGTGAAACAACCAACCAGCATATCGCATGGAGCATGCAGCGCGGCGGGACCTACATGCCCACTCCGCTGATCTATGGCGAATATCTTTACACCTGCGCGAATCAAGGCGTGATGGCCTGTTACAATCCAAAGACCGGAGAGCGCCAGTATCAACAACGCATTGGTGACAAGGGCGGCTCGTACAGCGCTTCGCCGGTCGCGGCGGACGGCAAGATCTACTTGTCGAGCGAAGACGGCGAAATATTCGTCGTCAAGGCGGGCGCGAAGTACGAGTTGCTGGCTACAAACCAGATGGGCGAAGTGCTGATGGCGACGCCGGCGATTTCAGACGGAATGATCTTCGTGCGCGGCCAGCATAGCGTCTTTGCGATCGCCGAGCGAGGACCGGCTGCATCGGCAAAGTGAGACGTAAAAAGTGGAAGACAAAACGGGGAGGCATCAAATACGTGAAAAGAATTATAACGATACTACTCTACTCATCATTAGCTTTCGTGACAGTCTCTGGCCTGTCCGCACCAACTAAGACAAAGTCCGTTGGCTCGGGCGCTAACTGGGCGCAATGGCGCGGACCGGATAGCCAGGGTATTTCAACTGAAACGAATCTCCCAACTGAGTGGAGCGAAACAAAGAACGTTCTTTGGAAAACCGCAATTCCGGGCCTCGGCTTTTCATCGCCAATCATCTGGGAGAAGAAAGTCTTCCTGACTACTGCCATTGAAGGCGGCCCCGCTCCGGCCGATCACAAGCCCGCAAAACACATGATCGGGGACAAGGAGTTCAAGCATCCGGATTGGGTCGGTTCCGACAAGATTCACAACTTCAAAGTGTTTTGCCTCGACCGGGAGAAGGGAAAGATCTTATGGGAGCGCACCGCTTATGAAGGCCCAGTCTACGATTATAGACACCGCCGCGGGACTTACGCGGCGCCGACGCCAGTCACCGACGGCACGTATGTCTATGTCTACTTCGGGTCGGAGGGATTCTATTGTTACGACTTCGACGGCAAGCTGATTTGGAAAAAGAGCGTGGGTGGGATCGGAACCATGGGTATGGGCGTCGGCACGTCCCCGGTGCTCTACGAAAACCTGGTCATTCTGGTTTGCGATCAGGAGTTCGACGGCAGCCTTTCGTTTATGACCGCTCTGGACAAGAAGACGGGAAGGGAAGTGTGGCGAATCGCTCGGCCGGTTCAATCGAGTTGGGCCACGCCGGTTATTGCGAAGACCGCCCAGCGCACCGAGTTGGTGACCAGCGGAAACGAGTTTCTGATTTCCTACGATCCGGCGACGGGCAAGGAACTGTGGCGGGCGACCGGGTTGCACAGTCACGCGATCGCAACGCCGGTGGTCGGCCACGGTCTCGTCATACTCTCATCGGGCTATCCTTCGAAGGCAATCGTCGCGATCCGTCTCGGCGGTTCGGGGAATCTTGATGGAACCGACAAGATCGTATGGCGCTACAACAAAGGAACTAGCTACGTTCCATCGCCGATCCTGTACGGCGATTATGTGTACCTGATGAGCGATGCCGGGATACTCACTTGCTTGAATGCAAAGACCGGCGAAGTGATCTACGAAGGCGGGCGCGTTCCGATTGCGACTAAGTTTTACGGAGCCTCGCCGGTCGCCTTTGATGGCAAGATCCTGATCACCAGCGATGACGGCGACACGTTTGTAATCAAAGCAGGACCCAAGCACGAGGTCCTTGGCACAAATTCAATCGGTGAGCCGTGTCGAACCTCGATTGCGATCGCCGACGGCAAGCTGTTTGTTCGGGGTGAGAAAACTCTGTTCTGCATAAGAAAAAAAGCGAACGGGGCCTAGCAGGCTGCTGAAGACGATGCGACTCGAGTTCCTCGTAATGTCGTGCCCAACTTTGCTTGCGGTTTAGCACCGCACTAGTCTCCTCCTGGAGTAAACGAACGATGAAACGCTTAGCAATCATGTCGTGTTCCACTTTGATCCTGGGCCTGGTTCTTCTCCCTGCGTTCAGCAGGTCTGCGCTGGGATTGCCGAAAAAGGATCCCAACTGGTCGCAATGGCGAGGCCCGGAAGGCAACGGTATCTCTTCTGAAACCAACCTCCCCTCCGAGTGGACCGCCTCCAGGAACATCAAATGGAAAACGCCGATTCCCGGCCGCGGTCATTCGTCGCCGATCATTTGGGGCAACAAGATCTTTCTGACCACCGATCTTGAAGGCGCTGTTGTGCCCGGAGCCAAGGCGGTCGAACACAAGGATGAAGGAAAGCCCTTCAAGCATCCGGACAGCGTCGGCGCCGATCGCAAGCATACGTTCAAGGTGCTTTGCGTGGACCGGGGCACCGGCAAGATGCTCTGGGAACGAACGGCTTACGAGGGCACGGTATACGATGATCGGCATCGCAAGTCGAGCTTCGCCTCGCCCACTCCGGCTACCGACGGGACCTACGTCTTTGCTTATTTTGGCACCGAAGGTTTGTACTGCTACGACTTCGACGGCAAGCTGATCTGGAAGGTCTCGCCCGGACCGATCGCCACATTCGGGATGGGAACCGGCACGTCTCCGGTGCTGTTCGACGACACCGTCATTCTTCAATGCGACGAAGACAACGGCGAGAAGTCATTTATCGTTGCCCTGGACAAGAAGACCGGAAAAGAAGTTTGGAAGACGCCGCGCAAGGTCCAGGCAAGCTGGTCAACGCCTCTGATCGTTCGCGGTCCGCAGCGCGCGGAGATGATCACCAGCGGCAACGAATTGATCATCTCCTACGACCCGAAAACCGGCAAAGAGTTATGGCGGGCGAAGGGTCACGCGAGCAACGCCATCGCAACACCGCTGGCGGGCAACGGCATGGTATTCGTCTATGCTGGATTTCCGGTGAAGAAGACGATTGCGATTATGCTCGGCGGCTCCGGCGATCTCAGCGATAGCAAGAACATCGTCTGGCAGTATGACAAGGGAACCGCTTATGTGCCTTCCTCCATTCTGTATGGGGAATACCTGTACCTCCTGTCCGATCGAGGGATCATCACGTGTCTGGAAGCGAGGACCGGAAAGATAGTCTACGAGGGCGGGCGTATTCCGATTCCGGCCACCTTCACCGCATCGCCGGTGGCTTTCGACGGAAAGATTCTGCTGACCAGTGAGGACGGAGATACTTTCGTGATCAAAGCCGGCCCGAAACACGAAGTGCTTGCCACCAACTCGATCGCCGAACCGGTATACGCGTCTCCGGCAATTTCCGACGGCATGATCTTTATTCGCGGTGAACAGAATCTGTATTGCATCGGTCGTTAGCGGTTCGTAGTATCGCATTCGTCGGAAGTTCCTCTCCGGCATTCAGAGTTGCGCTGCCGTACAAACTTCCGCATGAAAGGAAGGCGGGACTACCAACCCAGGTTGGAGAACGACGGTATGAAACGAAAACTCGCCATCTACGGCCTGGTTCTTTGTTTTTGCTTTTTACCGGTCGCGGTGGGGCTGACCAGGCCCGATTTCAGCGGCAACTGGGTCTTGGACAAGAACCGAAGCTTTAGCAACCCGCCAGGCCTGGAACAAACTTTGAACGTCACTCACACCGGAGATCAGATTAAGCTGGACTCGAAGTTGGTCACGGCTCGAGGCGAGCAGTCGATCAGCGAGTCATACACGCTTGACGGCAAGGAGCGCGATTTCGTGCCCGCAGGAGCTCAGCCCGGCACAAAGGGGAAGCGCTCAGCGGTATGGCTGCCCGACGGCCGGGGCATCTTGATAAGCGACGAGATCACTTCTGACTCGCCGACAGGGCCGGTCACCCAGAAGATCGCGCGCAAGTGGACTCTCTCCGCCAATGGAAGCACACTGACGGTTGACTACTTCTTCGACAACCCGGGAGGCGTGTCCTACGAGGCAAAGCGAGTGTTTGTGAAGAAGTAACAGGCCTAGGGGAATAAGATATGGAATCAGTTTCTGCTTCAACTCCCTGGTATCATTCGACGAAGTTACTTCTGGTGGCCACGATTCTACTGCCTCCAGTCGGGCTGATAATGCTTTGGTTGCGCAAGGACACTGAGACCGGGAAGAAAGTTTTCGCCTCGCTGGCCATTGTCATCCTTTGCGCTTCGTATCTTTTCTTCGCCTATAGCAGCGGGTGGTTGCGCGGCGGGTCCGACCCGGACATGGAAGCGCACTACTCGGATCTCGAACGGCAACGGGCTGCCCAGAAGGAGATGACCGCGACTGCTTCGGAGGGTGCCGCAGCACCCGGCCAACAACAGCAGGCTGCCGGTGCTTCCACGCCGGCAAGCGCCGCCGAAACAAAACCGGTTCCGGCCGTTTCGAGATCCACGCGAAGCTACTGGACGGATTTCCGAGGTCCCGCGCGCGATGGCCGCTACGATGAAGCGCCGATTCGAACGAGTTGGCCTGCTCAAGGACTGCCTCTCCTGTGGAAGCAACCGATCGGCGGGGGTTACGCTTCGTTTGTGATAGCCGAAGGGATGGCGTTTACGATCGAACAGCGGCGACAGCAGGAAGTCGTGGCGGCTTACGACGTTGAAACCGGGCGTGAGCTTTGGACTCAGGCCTCTGATGCCGAGTTCAGGGAGTCGATGGGAGGAGACGGTCCTCGGGCAACGCCAACCTGGGAGGCCGGCCGCTTGTATTCGTTGGGCGCTGAAGGCGATCTTCGCTGCTTCGAAGCAAAGACGGGAAAGCTGAACTGGTCCAGAAATATTCTCAAGGATGCCGGAGCTGACAATCTTCAGTGGGGCATGTCCGGTTCGCCGCTTATAGTTGACGACAAAGTTATAGTGCTCCCAGGCGGGCGTTCCGGAAAATCAGTCGTCGCCTACAACAAGCTCACCGGACGGCAGGTTTGGAACTCTCTCAATGACACTCAGGCTTACGTTTCTCCGATGCTTGTCACGCTGGCCGGAAGGCGGCAGATCCTTGTCGTGAGCTCCAACCGCATCGTCGGACTTGGTGTCGAAGACGGAGCGTTGCTATGGGAGACGAAGTGGAACACCGACATGGGCATCAACGTTTCCCAACCAATTCCGATCGATGCCAATCGGTTCTTCATCTCTTCGGGTTATGGCAAGGGCGCGGCGCTGGTTGAGATCAGCTCAAGCGGGGACGGATTCACGGCGAACAAGGTCTGGGAAAACACTTCGATGAAGAACAAATTCAACAGCTCGGTCTTGTACGAAGGCAACGTGTACGGGCTTGACGAGGGGATACTGACCTGCGTCGATGTGAAGACCGGCGAGCGGCGATGGAAGGGCGGGCGCTACGGTTACGGGCAGGTCATTCTAGGCAGCGGTCACTTGATCATCATAACCGACTCCGGAGAGCTGGTGCTGGTCAAGGCAACTCCCGACAAACAAATCGAGCTGGCCCGGTTCCCGGCGATCGAAGGTAAGACCTGGAACTATCCTGCGATCGCCGATGGCCGTCTGCTTGTCAGGAACCAAACGCAGATGGCTTGCTTTGATGTTTCGGGTAAGTAGAATTCAGCTGACGCATCAGAAGTTTCACAAGCCGACACTTCCTAATTTCTTTTTGCGAGTTCAAGAAATGTTTTGTCCCAGCTGCGGATCCGAAGAACGTCAGGTCAGCCAGTTCTGTCGCTCTTGCGGCACGGACTTGCGGGCGGTGCGGGTGACTCTCGAAAGACCCGATGAGATCACAGCTTCGGCGGTTTCTGCGCGCGACGAGATCGGGCACGCTATCGCGGACAAGATCAGAGACCTGAGGAATGCAAGCGATTTGAAAAAGGCAGCGGAAGACGTGCTTCCTCAAATCGAGAAGTTCCTGGAATCGCCACAGCAAAGACGTCTGCGCGGCATCCGTGAAGGCATAGTTGTAGGCGCAATCGGTATGGGTGCGACGGTGTTCTTTGTCTTGATGAGTCTGGATCAGAAGGATGTGTTCTTCTTGATTGGGGTTGGCTTAACCGCTTTCCTGATTGGTATCGGCCTCATCCTCAACGCGTTGCTGTTTACCGTCCCAAAGCAGTATGTTCCGGACCACTCACGGGAAATTAGCCCGAGAGATCTGGTGGATCCAGCGCCGGAGCGCGCAATCATTGGCAGGAGTGAGCTCGCTACCGCCGAACCTCTAAGCCCGCCGCCGTCGGTCACCGAACAAACGACTCATCACCTGACGGACTCGCCCGGCTCGTCGCCTCGTGTTCGAGAGTGACGTGGCGCAAGCTGCGAGCTTGCGCGGTTTCAAGCCCACATCCGCAAGCTGGCAGCTTGCGCGACAAGCTATTCCGATGTTTTGCGTTTGAGAATGGCACGGCCTTCCGGCCGCGGCTTGCCGTTAGCGAACGCCACGAAAGTCGCTTCCACGGTGTTCTTGTCTTTGATCTGGAAAACACCCTGATGGACATGAGTATCGACCTTCGGGTCGAAGTTCGTCCCGCCGTAGAAGGCGAACTTGATCTCGCCGGGCTTGTCGCTCTTCTCGAACTTCATGATCGGCGCGTTCTTGAGGGCACAATAGTGAGTCAGCAGCAGCTGCTTCCCGTCCATGTGAAACACCGAAACCATTTCGGTCGGCTCCCCCGCGTAGAGCGTCTCGACCACAGTGCTCCCCGCGGCGGTCACCTTGAAGTTCGCTGAACGCGAGCTACTGCCGTGTTCGTGATCGCCGCTGCCCCGATCCCAATCTCCGGCGAGCGTCTTCAGAAACTCGAACGCCGAGGTGGCGTCGTAGACAACCGTCTCGGGCGCGCCAGCCGCCTTCTTGCCGTCTTTCGATTGGCCTGCCCAGGACGCGGGAACCAACGCGAGAACTAAAGCAAGACCGGAAACCAAGACCATCGTTCTCTTCATAT
>DATMCM010000282.1:0-4700 GCA_035558335.1 Blastocatellia bacterium
CAACAGCGGAGCTGCGATGCCGTTGCTTGTCTTGTCGTCGGTTCTGGAGACCGCAAGCGCGGGCGATAAGCTGTTGGTCGTCGGCTATGGTTCAGGGTGCGATGCGCTGCTGTTTGAGGTGACCGATGAAATCGAGAACGCCAAGAAGTCGGCCCGCCGTGGCGTCAAAGGACACATCTCGTCGAAGGCTTACCTTGATAGCTACGAACGCTACGCGAAGTTCCGCGAGTTGATCGACACCGAAGCCGCGCGTCGGCAAGCGCCTTCAGCGTCGGCCGCGGTCATCCTGCGGCGTAGCGACGACATCTACAAGCTTCACGGACACCGCTGCTTGAACTGCGGCAAGATTCAGTATCCGCAGCAACGCGTCTGCATCAGCTGCCAGTCGAAGGACAGCTTCGAGAGCGTGAGGCTAGCGGACAAGCGGGCGTCGCTGTTTACCTATACCGTAGACTTTCTGAACGCCGACCCTGACCCGCCAAGTGTAATGAGCGTGGTGGACTTCGAAGGCGGCGGCCGCGCGTATCTGATGATGACCGATCGCAATCCTGCCGAGGTAAAGATCGAGCAGGAAGTCGAGATGACCTTCCGCCGAATGTACGAAGCAGAGGGCTTTGTGAATTACTACTGGAAGTGCCGCCCGGTGAGGTAGTGGTTAGTGGTTAGTGGTCAGTGGTTAGTGGTCAGTGGTTAGTGGTCAGTGGTCAGTGGTTAGTGGTCAGTGCTTAGTGGTCAGTGGTAAGGGCGTCAGTGGTCAGTGGCTGGATGTTAGAGGCCGAACAGGATCAGTGGCGCAATTACCTTCTCGTCAGGAGCACTAACCGCTGAACACCGACACCGCCCACTAACCACTAACCACTGACCACTAACCACTGACCACTAACCACTAACCACCGACCACTAACCACTAACCCTGCAAGTCACCCACGCGGCCTCGTTCTAAGATCACGTAGACCAGCCCTGCTTCACACACTCCGTCTCCAGGAGATTCACATGAAAGCTCCGACTATGTTTGTTGCGGGCGTTCTATTGTCTGGTCTTGCGCTCGCTTGTTCGTGGTCCTCACGTGTGCTTGAAGCTTCGCCGCTGAACGCGCAAGCGAGCAGGTCAATCATCAAGGCCGCGAGCAGTCCCGTGCGAACGGATTGGCGAGTCGGCGCGCCGATCGCCTTTGAAAAACTCACTATCTTTCCGGTCATCTCAGATCAACCAGTCTCGAGCACCGAGTTCATAACTCTCGATCAAGGACTGCTCTCGGGAAAAGTTATCATCACCGAGCTTGGCGCTAACGGGCGCTCGCGCAGGATCAATCGGCGTCAGCTCAGCGAGACCCCGGAAGTGAACCGGCTCGCGCTGACTAACAAGTCCGGCAAGTCGCTGGTGCTGATCGCGGGCGAGATGCTGCTGGGAGGCCAGCAGGATCGCATCGTCGGTCACGACTGCATAATCGAGGCCAGCAACACGCCGGTTCCGTTCGATGTGTTTTGCGTGGAGCACGGACGATGGTCGGGCGAAGGCGCATTCGGGCAGCAAGGCGGGGCGGCAGTTGCGAGCGGTGCGGGCTCAGGCAGCGGCTCCGGAAGTAGAGCGGGCTTAGCGGACTCTGACCGCCGGACTGGGGTCGTTGCGCCGATGGCTTTGCCTAAGATTCGCGAGAAGGCTCAGGCTCAAAAGAGCCAGGGTGACGTGTGGACTGCAGTCGCTGAAACAGTGACAGTGAACCGGGCTGTATCTTCGACGGGAGACTTGAAGAGCGTCTATCAAAACAAACGCGTGAACAGCCGGCTCGATGACTACGATCGAGCGTTTAAAAGCAAGCTCTCCGCAGCCAGCGTTGTCGGAGTAATCGCGGCGGTCGGCGGCAAGATCGTCTCGGCGGACGTCTTTGCAAGCCACGCCTTGTTTCAAGCCTACTGGCCGAAGATGTTGAAGTCCTACGCGCTTGAATCGGTCAGCACGATCGATGCCTCGAAACAGCAGGTGAACAGGATCGATGCCGAAGCTTTCCTCGCCCGGTCGCAGGGAACCGGCGATTCGGAGGGCAAAGCTGGCGTGTATCGACTGGCAGAGAACCAGTCGGGCAGCGACGCGAGCTTTGAGCTTCAATACACAAAGACCGGGTCAACGCTCGTTCACTTCAATCGCGTCACAAAAAGATGAGAAGACGTATCGCAGTCGTTAGAGTACCCTAAACACAAAGGCAACAAGAGCACCAAGAAAAAAGAGATCTTTCTTTGTGCTCTTCCTGCCTTTGTGTTTAAAGCCGTTCCCAACACCACTCTCGCTTGAATTTCCCGCCGGATGAAGCTAGGTTACACGCTTGCTAAACGAGCGCAAGCGAATTTCATTCAGCTAAGACAAAGGGAAAAATCTTATGCAACGAGTCATCGATTCCTGGCACAGCCCCAACTTGAACAAGCCGATGGAAATTGTGACCTACGGGTACTACGGCTTTCCGCTGCTGATGTTTCCCACGGCGGCGGCCGATTATCTTGAGTATGAACGCTTCTATGTCATCGACGCGATCAAGGATTCAGTCGAGGCCGGCAAAGTAAAGGTTTTTTCGATAAACAGCATCAATCGCGACAGCTGGCTCAACAGCGAACTCCATCCAAAGTACAAAGCACTGCGGCAGGTCCAGTACAACAACTACATCGCCGACGAGGTAGTGCCATACATTTGGAACAGTTGTCAGGGCCGATTTGGGATCATCACCGCCGGCGCCAGCCTGGGAGCGTTTCATTGCTCGAACCAGCTCTTTCGCCGCCCCGATCTGTTCGCCGGCTGCATAGCGATGAGCGGGTCGTTCGACATTCGCGGCTACTACAAAGGCGACTACTACGACGACAACGTTTACTTCAACAACCCGGTTGATTACCTGCCCAACATCGAAGGGCACGACTTGGAGGCGCTTCGGCACAAGGAGCACATCCACATCGTAAGCGGCCAGGGGAACTACGAGAACCCCGATGCGTCGCGGCGGATCTCGGGCATTCTTTCTCAAAAGGGGATTCCACACGAGTTGGACTTGTGGGGATATGATATGCCGCACGATTGGCCGACCTGGCGGGAGATGATGAAGTACTACGTCGCACAGAAGTTTTGAGGATCGAGTTATCAAGGAACTGCGATGAGCAAACTCGACGGGCAAGTGGTGATAGTAACCGGCGCTTCGGCTGGCATCGGCGAGGCGGCGGCGAGGATGCTTGGGAGCGAGGGCGCAGCCGTGGTGCTTGTGGCTCGCCGCAAAGCGCGGCTTGATGAGCTGAAGCAGGAAATCGAGGCCTCGAGGGGCCGCGCTCTAGCGATCGAAGCCGATATCACTTCCCCCGATGACCGCCAGGGCGTGGTGCAAGGGACCATGAACGCGTTCGGCCGAATCGACGCGCTGGTGAACAATGCGGGTTACGGCCAGCGCGGACCAATCGAGATCGTACCGGTCGAAGCAATACGCCGGAACTTCGAGACGAATCTCTTTTCGCTGATCGCGCTGACTCAGCTTGTGATCCCGATAATGCGCGAGCAGCGCGCGGGGAGGATCGTCAACATCAGTTCGGTGGCGGGACGGGTCGCGAGTCCGCTGTCTTCGGTCTACGATGCCACCAAACACGCTCTGGAAGCCATCTCTGACGGGTTGCGCGGTGAGCTGGCGCAGTTTGGAATCAAGGTTGTGATCATCGAGCCGGGCTTTATCGTCACCGAGTTCCTCGAGGTAGCAAACGAGGTGTCGCGGGAGGTGATCGAGCAAGCTAACCCGTATGCCGCCTCAATCGCTCGCCGCAACGCGAGCATGCAGCGGTTGCGGAAGATGGCTGGCACTCCGGATGATATTGCCAGGCTGATCGTTAGAGCGCTGAGCTTGACGAACCCGAGAGCTCGTTATTCCGGTCCGCGCCACGCTCAAGTCCTCATTGCATTGAGACGCTATGTCCCAGAGCGGCTCTTCGACTACGTCAATCGCCAGACCAGCAGCCCTGGTAAAGACGAGAAAGCAGATCCCAAGCCAAACAGTCGAGGGGCGGGCGAGGCGTAGATGCCGGAGGACGTCACTGAAGCGACGGCCGAACTTCGCGACGCCGAGCGGCAAGTCGAGCGGCGCAGCGCGGTATTCAAAAAAGAGCTGGGCCTAACAGATCTCGCACTCACTCAAATACTCTTCATTATCGGCCTTCCCTGGGTCGGCGTCGCCGGCAAACTCGGCCCATCGCACATCATCTTCTGGCTGCTCGCGATCGCGCTTTTCTACCTCCCTTCGGCGGCCGTCGTGATTTACTTGAACCGCTTGATGCCGCTGGAAGGTGGTTTGTATCAGTGGGCCAAGCTGGGATTCAGCGACCTGATGGGTTTCATGGTTGGCTGGAACCTTTGGCTGTTTGTGATTCTAAACTGTTCCGAGATCGGGTTGCAGGCGTCTACCAGTCTTTCGTACGCGATCGGACCGAGCGGCGCGTGGATCGCCGGAAGCAAATGGTTTATCTCGCTGATCAGTGCGTTCATTATCGGGCTGCTGGTGCTGGTTTCAATTCTCGGGCTTGGGGTTGGCAAATGGTTTCACAAGGCTGGCGGGGTGACCATGCTGCTGACATTTGCGTTGTTGGTGGCGCTGCCGATTCTAAACTATGCGCGCGGGACGATCGATCAGTATCACCCGCTTGCTACCGAGATGCCGGCAGTCTCGCTGTTCAGCTTGAACATTCTTG
>DATMCM010000283.1:0-4413 GCA_035558335.1 Blastocatellia bacterium
AACGCGGTTCAGATCAGCGTGGACGGCGAGCGCCCTTGGGCCCGGGCCGGCGATCTGGACTTCCTCGACAACGAGATCGATCGCCGCAGCGGCACGTTGCATGCGCGCGCCACGCTCGCCAATCCGGACATGATGATCGCGCCGGGCGGGTTTGCCCGTGTGCGCGTGCCGCTCTCGGCCAGCTTGCCCCAACTGCTGGTGCCCGACGCGGCTGTCGGCACAGACCAATCCAGCAAGCTCGTGATGGTCGTCCAAGACGACGGCGTGGTGGTGCCTAAGCCGGTCGAGATTGGCTCCCTCGAAGACCATGCGATGCGCGTCATCACGCACGGCCTGCTGCCGACCGATCGGGTCGTCGTCCAGGGGCTGATGCGCACGCGTCCGGGCATGAAGGTCGAGCCGCACCTGACAACAGTCGACGCTAACACAAACAGCTGAGGCCTCAACGATGGTCTTACATTTGTGGTTTTCTGAGGCCTCCATCTCGACAGGTGGAAGCCGGAAATCGTTCGCTAGCAGTATCCGAAATTTGGTGGAACTTTGACCACGCTGCGGATTGCGGTTGAAAACGGCTCATGAACACCAGCTCAAATGCGGTCAGAGGGGCTGAGACAGCGACCGAGCAGCTGCAGCTTGAACTGGAGCGGCTCCGGAGCGAACTCGACCGGTGTGCTACTCGGTTGCAACTGACGGAAAAGCTGCTCGAACATGTGGCCGATGCCGTTTTTGTGGCCGACCTCGACGGTCGGATTATCGACGTGAATCCGGCTGCCTGCTCGCTGTTGGGCTATGAAAGGCAGGAGTTGCTCAAAATGCGCCCGTGGGATTTTGCCACAAGCGCCTCGTGGGAAGGAATTCTTGCCCTGATAGGCACGATGGAGCTGGGAGATCCCGTCACGGTCCAACGCGCATACCGATGCAAAAACGGTGAACAGAAAATCGTGGACGTGAGACTGACTCGAGAAAATCACGCAGGCCGGGATTTGATCGTCGTGTTTAGCCGGGAAGTCACGGAACAGAAACGCCTTGAACTACGGTCCCCTCAGAATGACAGAATGTTGACCGAAAGCCAGCAGTTCACGAACGCCGACAGCACGGCACTGGATGTCACGGAGGGGACAAGAATCGAAGAGGCGTTGCGGCGGAGCGAGGAGTACCTTCGACTCACAATTGATACAATTCCAATCCTCGCCTGGTGCAGCCGGCCTGATGGCTCGAATGAATTCCTAAACCAGCGCTGGCTTGATTACACAGGTCTTTCGATTGAGGCGGCGCGGGATTGGGGGTGGAAGGTTGCCATTCACCCTGAAGATCTCTCGCGACTATTGAATGTGTGGCACAAGCTGCTGGCTTCGGGGGAGCCGGGAGAATTGGAAGCTCGGCTGCGACGTTTCGACGGGGTGTATCGTTGGTTCTTGTTCCGTGCCGAACCGCTTTTCGACGGGACGGGAAATATCGTCAAGTGGTATGGCACGAACACGGACATCGACGACCGCAAGTGGGCCGAAGCGGTTCTTGGCGCTGAGAAGAAAATTCTCGAATTGATCACTGGGAGCAACTCGCTCGCGACAATCCTCGAGACGCTGTGCCGGCGGGTTGAAGAAATGTTTAGCGGTTCTTTATGTGCGATCCTGTTCTTGGATGCTGATGGCGAGCGGCTGAGAAAAGGTATAGCGCCCAGCTTCCCGCCGGACTTCATGACTGCGGTCGATGGAGTCAACATCGGTCCTCGTGTGGGCTCGTGCGGAACGGCCGCTTATCGGAAAGAAACGGTCATCGTATCTGATATCAACACGGATCCTCTTTGGGCCGATTATCGTGAACTAGCCTTGGCCTATGGGCTGCAAGCAGGTTGGTCCACGCCCATACTATCCGCACAAGCGACGGTGTTGGGAACCTTCGCAATCTATTCCCGCGAGCCGCGCAGCCCAACGCCGCAAGAGCGCAAGCTACTCGAGCAGTTTGCTCATGTCGCCAGCGTTGCTATTGAACACACGCGGGCTCAAGAAAGCTTGCGCCGAAGCGAAGCGAAATATCGAGATCTCATCGAAGTCTCGCCAGACGCGATCTATATCATCGATACTGACCTCACCTATGTTCTGGCAAATCCAGCAGGCGCGGAGTTAGTGGGGTGCTCACAGGAGGAACTGATTGGCACGCCGATTGCCGAGACGTTCGTGCCGGAAGAACGTAACTTGTTGCCTGCGCGGATGGAGATGATGAAGACAGAGCCCTATCTGCGTTTTGAGAGGAAGTTCGTCCGGAGAAACGGAGATATCGTTCCAGTGGAAGTTTCCCTGACGACGGTCCGCGGCCGGTATCTCCAGGCCGTCCTCCGAGACATCAGCGAGCGCAAACGATCGGAGAAAGCGCTCAGAGCTTCGGAGCAGGTGGCACGCGGCCAGGTTGAAGCCCTGACCTACAGTTTGGATGTTTTGGCGACCGCATCTGAGCCGGAAAAGTTTCTTGGAAAAATGCTGAGCACGATCTGCCGCCTTTTGACTGGGCAAAGCGCGACTTTGTGGTTATTCGACGAACCTACTGACTCACTCATTTTGCGACTGGTGGTCGACTCGGTGAGTCCCGTCGGTTTCGATCCAGAACATCCGCTCATACAGAGTCCGCGGTCATGGAAGGAGAATCCGGTGATTCAGGAACTCTTTTTCGCAGCTGGTCCGATAGTCTGCGAAGACATCGAGACAGACCCACGCGTGAACGGCCAGTTTCGAGAGTACTTCATACCAAAGGGAACTAAGAAGTTTTTGGCAGTTCCAATTCTAGTAGGTGGACAGGTCAGAGGAATGATCACCGTTCGTCACGGCGAGCGGCCACCCTATCAGACCGAAGAGATCGGACTAATGCAAGCGCTCGCCCATCAAGTGATGCTGGCCATCCGGCTCACCGAAGTTGGCGAGCAGAGCCGGCAAGCCGCCGTTTTGGCAGAGCGAAATAGGATGGCTCGAGACGTTCACGATACCCTTGCTCAAGGGTTCACCGGCGTAATCGTGCAATTGGAAGCTGCCGAGTATGCCATGTCCGAAGGCGATCGCGAGGATGCCAATCGGCACTTGCTCCAGGCCGGTGAACTGGCTCGAAGGAGTTTAAGCGAAGCGCGGAGGTCCATGCATGCTCTGCGGCCACATGCATTGGAGGAAGCGAATTTTTGGCAGGCGCTCAAAGGCTTTTTTAAGAACACCACCGTTGGGACCAGCCTTCTGACAACGTTTGAGGCGAAAGGTAAAGTGCCTGTTCTGCCGCCAGCCTGGCAGGAGAATTTATTGCGCATCGGCCAGGAAGCTCTGACGAACACCCTTAAGTATGCCCGCGCTCGGAATTTCAGGACGCGCTTCATTTCCAATTCGAAAGAACTTCGTTTGGAACTCCGCGACGACGGGAATGGATTCGAGATCGAAGAGCCGAATGACGGTGTCGGACTGAGCGGTATGCGCGAACGAGCTGAAGAAATGGGCGGCAAATTAAAAATAGCGAGTGCCCGAGGAAAAGGAACCACGATCACGGTCATATTGCCTTTGAACCGTGGAGCGGTCTCGCTTGCGAGGCCGAGTACGGAACCACTCCCCCCTTCGCAAGACGCCTCTCAGCGACCCGCAATCCCATCGGCGTAATATGAGTTCAAAAGGCGAACGCCCACCGAAACGGCAGCGTAGTGCCCCGAGAACCACCGGGCAAGACGCCTCGAGCGCACGTCCGCTGAAATCCCGCATTCGTGTCCTTATCGCCGATGATCATGGCGTTGTGCGTGAAGGCTTGGTCTCCATGATTCAGCGTAATAAAGCCGACATGACGCTGGTCGGCGAAGCCAGCAACGGCCGCGAAGCCGTCGAACTCTGGAAGGAGCATCGACCCGATGTGACGTTGCTCGATCTACGTATGCCCGAGCTCGATGGTGTCGACGCGATCAAAGCGATTCGCGCTAACGACGAGAAAGCCAGGATCATCGTTCTCACAACATTCGATGGTGACGAAGACATTTACCGCGCGATACAAGCCGGCGCGAAAGGCTATCTGCTGAAAGACGTACCGCGCGAGGCTTTGATGGATTGCATTCGCCGCGTGCACGCGGGCGAAACCTCAGTTCCCGTGCACCTCGTGGCAAAGCTGGCCGACCGCGTCAGCGGTGAGACCCTAAGCAAACGCGAGATTGAAGTCCTGAAGCTCATGGTCAAAGGAAAAAGTAACAAGGAGATCGCTTCAGCCCTCTTCATTAGTGAAGGTACCGTCAAGTCGCATGGGAAAGCCATCTTCGCCAAGATGAACGTCGTCAGCCGTACAGAAGCTGTTGCAGAAGCGATCCGGCGCGGCCTGATTAGATTGTAACGCCCCGAGCGCGCCGAAAACGCCGGGCGAGCGTCAGCAGCGTTTCCAACGTCATCCTAAACGCGTTCGTTGTCG
>DATMCM010000284.1:0-3064 GCA_035558335.1 Blastocatellia bacterium
CCTTCCGAGATGCGGCAGGTCATCATAATGAAGGAGTATGAAGGACTGAAGTTCTCCGAAATCGCCGGGATACTGGGACTACCAATCTCGACAGTCAAGACGAGAATGTACACGGGTCTTAATGAGCTGAGAAAGAGGCTCGAGCATCTACGCAAGGTCGTATGAAGCGAGTGATGTGTTGAAGCACGCGGCGAATGATGCAAGTAAGATTTGAAAAATGAGTGGTGACACTATGAGCGACACAAACAAGAATTGCAATATGCACGAGGCATTGGTCTCGTTCCTCTACAACGAAACGACGCGTGAGGAGGGCCGGCGCGTCGAGGCTCACCTCGCCGAGTGCTCCTCGTGCAAGCAGGAGCTTGTAGCTTTTGAGCACGTGCGCGGGATGCTTCAGCAGTGGCAGATCGACGAGATGCCGGTCGTGCGAGTTGTGACCGAACCGCGCAAATCAGCGGTTGCGTTGCTTAGAGAACTGTTCGGCCTAACGCCGGTATGGGCGAGAGCACTGGGGGCGGTTGCAGCGGCTATGCTTGTGCTTGCGGTGATGGGCACTGAAGTTGGCATCGGACGCAGCGGAATCTCGGCGCGCATTGATTTGCTGCAAAGGCGCCAAGCACAACAGCTCACCAGCCCGCCAACGGGCGGCCAGGCGGGCGACGTGGCGAATGCGGCTAATGATGCGGCTACCATGGAACAAGTGCGCGCGCTGGTCACTTCGATGATCGCGGATCGGGACCGCCAGCAGAGTGAAGAGCTGAAGGCCCGGTGGGTAAACCTCGAGTCTCAGCTCTCGAATATGCACTCGGCCGATCTCGTAAAGCTGGCACAAAGGATTCAGGATCACCAGGCGAGGCTCAAGACAATCGAGCGAGATATTGATCGCCGCGAAGGACTGGATCTGACTGACATACTGTTCAGCGAGCTTCCTAACAAATCTGGTCGCACAAACCTGGCATCCCAGGGCGGCGATTAGTTCCGTGAGATACCACAGCGCCGGATGGTGAATCGTTGAGCGAGGTCTCGAGCGGGTCGGGGAGAATTCGCGAGAGACTGGGCGTGAAAAGGGAGAGTTCACGCGCACCGGTTGCTTGTCGCTAACTTGAAGGCGCTGTGGTTGGTTGTGAGGGGCTGAGGACGATCACCGGATCGCCCTCAGCCCTTCTTCTTTTACGCATCCCTCGCCCGAAGCAGCAAAGTCCGTTACAATTAAAATTCGAACTTCGTGGCCGAGAGGATACGCTCGATCGATGCAAGTCCTGGAACGCATTCGCGCCCGCGCCGCCTCTGATCTAAGACACATCGTTCTGCCTGAAGGTGAAGACGAGCGAACGATCCGTGCCGCTTCGTTATGCGTGGCCGGGCGACTTGCGCAGATCACGCTGATCGGCGGCGAAGACGCGATTCGTAGCCGTGCTTCGAAGTTGAGCGTTGATCTGACGGGTGTGTCGATTCTGGATCACCTGCGATCCGGCGATGTTGACCGTTACGCGGCGCGCTACCACGAGGCTCGCAGGGCAAAAGGTGTGACCTTGGATGAAGCTCGCGGCCAGATGGCCGATCCGCTCTACTTCGGAAACATGATGGTGCGAGAAGGGCGCGTGGACGGCAGCGTCTCGGGGGCTACCCACACTACGGGCCACACTGTCAGCGCGGCGCTCAGATGCATCGGGCCGAGACCGGGATTCAGTCTCGTTTCAAGTTTCTTCCTTATGGTTTTGCCTGACCGGCGAAGCGCTCCCGGGGATGCCCTGATCTTTGCCGACTGTGGAGTGGTGATCAATCCGACAGCCGCGCAGCTTGCCGAGATTGCGCTCGCCTCGGCCGAGTCAACAAGGGCTCTGCTTGAGGTGGAACCACTGGTCGCAATGCTTTCGTTCTCGACCAAGGGCAGCGCCAAAGATCCGCTGGTGAGCAAGGTCGTTGAAGCTACTCGGACCGTTCGCGAACGTGCGCCTGATTTGGCCGTCGACGGAGAGTTGCAAGTCGATGCCGCCCTCGTGCCGGCTGTCGCTCAAGGCAAGGCACAGGGCAGTTCCGTGGCGGGCCGCGCGAACACGCTGATCTTTCCCAATCTTGAAGCCGGCAATATTGGTTACAAGCTTGTAGAACGTCTCGCGGGAGCAACCGCCATCGGTCCCGTCTTGCAGGGTCTGGCTCGACCAGCCAACGATCTGTCGCGTGGTTGCTCCGCGGAAGACATCCGCGATGCCATAGCAATAACCGCCGTTCAGGCTCAGGCCATCCCCACTCACCATCGCTGAGTGTTGATAATCAATAACCACAATCAGTTGACAGTGCGGCACAAGCCACATACAATTGGCAGTCTCGAACAGAGAGTGCTAAACGCCAATGGCAAGGATCGACAGCCAAGGCGTCAAATCAACGGAAAGGAGAAATTCATATGGCAAGCATAAGGCCACTTCAGGATCGAATCATTATCCGGCGAATTGAGGAGGGGGAGCAGATCCGAGGCGGCATCATAATCCCCGACTCCGCCAAAGAGAAGCCCCAGGAGGGCGAGGTCATCGCGGTGGGCGCCGGCAAGAAGCTCGATAGCGGTGAGCGCGTCGTCATGGACGTCAAAGAGGGTGATCGCGTGTTGTTCGGCAAGTACGCCGGTACCGAGGTCAAACTCGACGACGAAGAGTACTTGATAATGCGCGAGGACGACATCCTGGGTGTTATCGAGCGAGCGGCAAAGGCCAAGGGTAAAGGCAAGTAACTTTCAGAATCAGGAGAAGAAGAAATGGCTAAACACATTGCATACGGAGAAGAGTCCCGTCGCGCCCTTCTATCAGGCGTGAATCGCCTGGCGGACGCAGTGAAGGTGACGCTTGGCCCCAAGGGCCGCAACGTTGTTATCGAGAAGAAGTTCGGATCTCCAACCATAACCAAGGATGGCGTTACGGTTGCCAAGGAGATCGAGCTGGAAGACAAGTTGGAGAACACCGGAGCGCAAATGGTGCGCGAGGTTGCGTCGAAAACCTCCGACATCGCCGGTGACGGAACGACGACCGCTACTGTCCTAGCCCAGGCAATTTTCCGCGAGGGTGTGAAGACC
>DATMCM010000285.1:0-7274 GCA_035558335.1 Blastocatellia bacterium
CATCTGCTCGAATGCCTGGTTCCGACTGGTCCAGTCGACGTAGTCGGCGGCGCTCACCGAGTCACGTTCCTGCCCGCGCTTCAAATCCTTTTCCCAGACCATCATCAGCCGGTCGGGGTCTTTGAACGGCAGCGGTCTGAGCAACACAGCATCTACCACGCTGAAGATCGCGGTCGTAGCCCCGATGCCCAGGGCCAGCGTGATGATAGCCACCGCGGTGAAGCCAGGCCGCGTGCGCAGCACCCGAACGCCATAGCGAACATCTTGAATGATTGTTTCCATTGAACACCTCGTGCAGGTAGACGGTCCGCCTTCTGCCCGGGATTGATCTCGAATCAGCAGCCCTCATCGGGTCATTTTTCTTCTCCGCGCAATCTCTGCGTCTCGGCGCCTCCGCGGTTAACGGCGTTTCGAAACTGACTAACCGCGGAGGCGCCGAGACGCAGAGATTACCCAGAGAGAGCTCCCGACTGAGGACTTTACTTCGGTCCGTGAACCTACTCGTACCTCAACGCCACCATCGGATCGACCTTAGCTGCCCGGCGAGCCGGCACGAAACAGGCTCCCAGGGCCACCGCCGTCAAAAGGAGAGAGAGTGAAACAAACGTAGCGGGATCCGTTGTGCCCACTTCGAAGAGCAGGCTTGCCAGCACGCGCGTCAACGCCGACGCACCAACCAAACCTATCCCCACGCCGACCGCCGCCAGCGTTGCTCCCTGACGGATCACAAGTTTCAGCACGTCGGACTGCCTGGCGCCAAGGGCCATTCTGATTCCGATCTCGTGAGTGCGCTGGGTGACCGAGTAAGACATCACCCCGTAGATGCCCACCGCCGCAAGGACCAGCGCAACCGAAGCAAAGATGCCCAACAGCAGCATATTGAAGCGCCTTCGCGCCACTGAACCCGATACAAGTTCGTCCATAGTTTTTATATCAGGAACGGGCAAGTCCTTATCGATTGCCCACACTTCGGCTCGCATTGCCTCGGCCAGGCTCTTGGGATTCGAAGCGCCTCGCACAACGACGGTCATAAATGGCCACGGATCCTTGAGGAAGGACAGGTAGAGCTCGGCCCTCGCTTGAGAATCCAACCCTAAGTGCTTAACGTTACCGACGACTCCCACTATTTCAATCCACGGCTGGTCGCTTTCGATCCGCAAGCGCTTTCCGAGCGGATCCTCGTCGGGCCAGAATCGCCGCGCCGCCGCTTCGTTGATGATCGTGGTCGGAGGCGAGTCGCTGTTGTCTTGCTCGGTGAATTCGCGTCCCTTCAAGAGCGGAATGCTCAGCGCTTTGAAATAGTCCGAGCTGATGACGCGGTAGTCGGCGCTCGGGCCATCGTCTGAGCCGGCATTCGCCCTGCCTTCGATCTCGAAGCTTCGAGAACTGTTCCCAGGCGACAAAGGAAGCCGCGAGATCGCCGCCGCAGATTGCGCGCCCGGCACGGCCCCGATTCGTTCAACGACTTGTTGAAAGAACGCCCCGCGCCTTCGGCCATCCGGATACTGAGCGGCCGGAAGCGAAAGGCGCATCGTGAGCACGTTCCGAGCTTCAAACCCGGGGTTTACTTGTTCAAGCCGAATAAAGCTCTTGATCATCAAGCCGGCGCCAATCAGCAACACCAGAGACAACGCGATCTCCGAAACAACAAGCAAGCTGCGAACGCGGCTTCTGTGCGCGCCCGCGGTGCCGCCTCGCCCGCCTTCTTTCAGCGACTCATTCAAGTCGCTTTTTGTGGCTTGCAAAGCCGGAACCAGCCCGAATACCAGACCGGTCAGGATCGAAACTCCGAGCGTGAAGAAAAGCACCATGCCATCGATCCTGATATTCTTCGCGCCGGAAATACTGGCTGGCATAAGCGAGATCAGCGGACCGATTCCCCAGGCAGCGAGCAGCAAGCCGAGGCCACCGCCGGCCACCGAAAGCGCAAGGCTTTCAGTGAGCAACTGTCTGAGCAGTCTCAACCGACTCGCGCCGAGAGCGGTGCGAATGGCTATTTCCTTGTGACGCGTTGCTGCTCGCGCGAGCAGCAGGTTGGCGACGTTTGCGCAGGCGATCAACAACACGAAGCCCACCGCTCCGAACAGTATCAGGAGAGTCGGCCGCATGTTGCCGACCTGATACTCCCGCAGCGTCACCAGACTCACTCCCCGATCAACAGCCTCCGGATTCTGCTCTTCGATGTGGTGCGCGACCGCGTTCATGTCCGCTCTTGCTTGATCGAGAGTGACGCCGGGCTTGAGGCTCGCGATCGCGTCGAGGTAATGACTGTCGCGGTTGGTCGCCATGTTTACTGTGGGTCTCAATACGTGTTCGGGCACGTATTGGCGAGGAGGAATCCAGAGATCAGTCTCCGCCGGGAACCTGAAGTCAGCCGGCATCACTCCGATTATGGTCAAAGGCTCGCCGTTCGCAGTGAGCTTTTGCCCGACGATGTTTGGATCCGAAGCGAAGCGGCGCTCCCAAAGTCCCTGACTGATGACCGCGACCCGGCCGCTGCCGCGATTTTCGTCTTCGGCTTGAAAAACCCGACCGAGGATCGGCTTGACGCCGAGAACCGGGAACAAGCTGGCGGTGGTCACGACTCCCCAGGCTCGCTCGGGTCTATCGGTGCCGGTGAGGCTAAACGTGTCTTGTCTGTACGCGGCCAGATTTTCGAAGACCTGGTTTTGCTCTCGCCAATCCAGAAAGTTCGCACCGGCGATAGCCTCCTGGCTTTGCTTCTTTAGATCGCTCTCGAAGACCATGACGATGCGATCCGGCTCCGGATAGGGCAGCGAACGAAGCAGCACGGCGTTCACTACGCTAAAGATCACGCTGTTGGCTCCGATGCCCAGGGCCAATGCCAGCACGGCTACCGCGGTAAAGCCGCGATTGCCGGCCATCATCCTCACCGTGTAGCGCAGGTCTTGCCACAGGGTATGCATATCAAATCTCCGGGCGTAGTTCGCACGCCTGGTTCTGTCCCGCAAAATGCGCGGGAAATCAAAACCAATTACTTACTTCGCCGTCTCGAGCTTCTCGAGCCGAATCGAGCCGTCACCAGTTTTCAGAGAGAGCAATTTGCCGCCGGCATTAATGCGCCCGTGGATTTCCTGTCTCCCCGCGCGCCCGAGAACGGTGACGGGGATATTCAGATCGATGTGTCCGTCGCTGGTGTGCAACTCGACATCTGCGGAAATTGTTTCCTGTAACCGCATCGTCAAATCACCATCACCGGTGCTCAACAGCCAATTCGCATCGAGCTTCGAGCCCGCATTCGCCGAGGCGTCAATTCCGCCGTCGCCGGTTCGGACGTCCAGCAGATCGAATCGGCCGTTGACCCGAATCCGACCGTCGCCGGTTTCCGCGCGTAACGAGCCATCTATGCCGGTTGCGTCGATTCGTCCGTCGCCGGTGTGCAAATTCAATTCGCCTCGCACATCGCGCATATCGATATTCCCGTCGCCGGTGTTCGCTCGCAGCGTTCCCGTCAACTCCGACAGTTTGAGGTTGCCGTCGCCGGTGCGCGCGACAATGGCCCCGCTGACTCCCTGCACATCAACATTGCCGTCGCCGGTGTGAAGATCGAGGCCGGCATGGCGCGGCACTGTGATTTCAATGTCCACGCGATGATTGCCCCAATTCACTTGAAAGACCCTATGCGGGAAGCGAATTTCGATATCGATCTGGTCGCCGCTCTGATGTTCGACGATATTGATGCCGTCACCGCCGATCTTCCAACCTACGGTGGTGACGCGCGCGGTGACGGTTTCGCCTTCCGAGGTGGTCACCCGAATGTTGGCGTCGCTGGTTTCGACGCGAACTCTGGGCTTGGCTGCGACGTTATAGCTCTTCGTCCATTCATCCGTGGAACTGAGCCCCGAGAACGACATAAGCATCAAGCAAATCGTTAAGAGCATTTTCTTTTCCTCCTGTGGGTTTCATTGCTGGTTTCTGGTTTCTGGTCTCTGGTTTCTGGTTTCTGGTTTCTGGTTTCTGGCCGCGAAATCTTGTTCGCGGATCAAATCACGAACCAGAAACCGGAAACCAGAAACCAGAAACCAGGAACCAGAAACCAGAAACCAGTAATCATTCGTATCTCAGTGCGATCATGGGATCGACCTTTGTCGCGCGGCGCGCCGGAATCCAACAGGCCAGCAACGCAACAGATGTCAGCAGCCCCGCAATCGCTGCGAACGTCAGGGGGTCAGCCGTGCTGACGCCAAATAACAGGCTCTTGATCAAGCGTGTCAGCGCCAGTGACGCGCCCAGGCCGAGAGTGATGCCGATGAGTGACACCGTCATCTCGTGCTTGACCACCAACTGCAACACGTCGCTGTGCTGTGCGCCCAGAGCCAGCCGGATGCCGATCTCTCGCGTGCGTTGCGTGACGGTGTAAGCCATCACGCCGTACAACCCAATCGCCCCCAGCACCAGCGCCAACAAAGCGAGGAAGCCCATCAACGTCGCAATCATCCGTTCCAGATACAGAGAGCTGCCGATGTGATCCGCCATCGTCATCACGTAAAAGACCGGCAGCCGGCTGTCGAGCACGGCGACTTCACGTTTGATTGCCGAAATGAGGGTTAGCGCATTACCCACCGTGCGAACATGCAGCGTTACACGTGGATGATACTTCTGCTCCAGCGGCAAGTAGAAATTCGGCGTCGCACGTTCATCCAGGCTGCGGTACTTGCCATCCTTCACCACACCGACAACTTCCAACGGCTTTTCATGGACGCCCATAGCCCCGCCGAGGCCGAAGCGGTTGCCGACTGGGTTTTCGCCAGGCCATTGCTGGTTTGCCATTGTTTCATTGATGATAGCGACGCCGGGCGCGCCCGCTTTGTCCTGCGCGTCGAAGTCCCGCCCTTTGACGACCTCAATACCGAGCGTGCGGAAGTAATCCGCACTGATCATGTTGAAATCAATCTCGCTCTTGCCAACAACCTCCCGGTCTTCGATGAAGATACTCTGTCGAATCCCAGCAAACCCGACCACAATGGTGCTGGCCAAACTCGCCTGTCGCACACCCGGCACCGTCTTGACGCGCTGCACGAGCTGTTCGTAAAACTCCCGCCCTCTGACTTCCGAGTAGCCTTCAAAACTCAAATCAAAGGACATCAACAAAATGTTTTCAGGCATAAAGCCCGGATCAACTGCGCGTAGATTCTGCAGGCTTCTGACGAACAACCCTGCTGCGACCAGCACGATCGCCGACAAAGCTACCTGCCCAACCACGAGAAGACTGCGAAGACTGAAGCTTCGCGTGACGTAGCCTGGATTCCCGCTCTCGTCTTTCAACCCTCTCGTCAATTCCGGTCTCGTTGATTGCAGGGCTGGTGCCAGCCCAAACAGAACCCCGGTCAGCGTGGCGAGGAGCGTCAGGCTGAGAACACGCCAGTCCAGGCTGCTTTCAATCACCAGTGGGATGAACAGCGTTGGCGGCTGAAAGGCCAGCAACAGCTCTCTCACCCAGAGCGCCACGATCATTCCAGCAGCGCTCCCCATCAATGCCAGCAGCAGACTCTCGGTCAGGAGTTGTTGGATCAATCGCCGCCGGCTCGCCCCCAGCGCTAGCCGAATGGCGATCTCTTTGCGCCGGAAGGTTGATTGCGCGAGCAGCAGGTTGGCTACGTTGGCACAGGCAATCAGCAGGATTAGCCCCACTGCCAGCATCAACAATTTCAGGGGCAGCGAAAGATCATCCAGAAACTGTGTGTGACCGCCCACGCCCGGATTGAGCACCACTGCCGTTTCCACTAGCTTTGGGTTTTCAAGCTCTAGCTGTGTGGCGATGATTCTCAGCGCGGCTTGCGCCTGAGCGCGGCTGACGTCCGGTTTCAAGCGCCCGATGACCTGAAGCCAGCGCGTCGTTCGCTCGCTCAGGTTGTCATCCTCACTCCAACTGGTCGTCGTGGCCAGTAATGATCCCTCTTGATTGATCAGCTTCCCGCGTTTGATCTGTGCGTGCATGCTGAGCGGCACCCACAGACTCGGCGCAAAACCGCGCATAGCGCCGGTGAAATTGCGCGGCGCGACCCCGATGACCGTGAACTCAGTCCCATTGAGTAGAACTGTCTTCCCAATGATTTCCGGATCGGAATTGAAATAGCGCTGCCACATGCCGTCGCCGATGACCGTTACCGGATGCGCGCCCGGCGTGCGATCTTCTTCCGGCAAAAACGTGCGTCCCCTGGCGGCGTTGACGCCCAGCACGGAAAAGTAATTCCCGCTGACAATCTGCCCCCACATCCTTTCCGGTTTTCCCTGCGTGCTGACACTCAGCGGAACCTGCGCGTAAGCCAGCATCCCGGCAAGTACGTCGTTGCGATCCCGGTAGTCAGCATAATCCGGGTACGAAAAGCCGGACTGCACTCTCTCCCCATCCCCTATACCCAAGACGACGAGTTCTTCCGGCTTCGGCACTGGCAGAGGCTTCAACAGGATCGCATCAAGGACGCTGAAAATCGCCGTGTTCGCCCCGATGCCCAGCGCCAGCGTCAGTACGGCAATCAAGGTGAAGCCCGGCTTCTTCAACAGCATTCGTCCGCCGTAGCGCAGGTCTTGCCAGACCGTTCGCATAAATCATCCTCACTTCAGTTCGAATCATTCGTACCTGAGCGCGATCATCGGATCGACCTTTGTGGCGCGGCGCGCCGGAATCCAGCAAGCCGCGAGCGACACTCCTGACAAAATCAACGCGACCATCGCGAATATCGCCGAATCGGTCGCGCTCACTCCGTACAGCAAACCTTCCGTCACGCGCGTTGCGACATAAGCTGCGCCCAGGCCGCCGGTCACGCCCATCGCAGTAAGCAACATGCCCTGCCGGATGACCAGCGACAGCACATCGCCCGAACCGGCTCCGAGAGCCATTCTAATTCCGATCTCGCGCGTACGGCGGCTGACTGTGTAAGCCATCACTCCATACAGACCAATCGCGGCAAGCAGCAAAGCTACAATTCCGAAAACACCGATCAGCGTCGAAGCCAAACGAGTCGCCGCCAGCGTGTTGTTTACCTGCTCGGACATCGCCTTGATGTCCGAGACCCGCAGCGACGCATCGATTGCGAGCAGTTCGCTTCGAAGCGCTGGAATCAAATCCCCGGCGCGTCCCGTCGCGCGCACGACGATGTTAGTGTGAGCGTCGTAGCCACGCTGCATCGAAGCCAGGTCGAAATGCGGAAGCGGCGCTTCGGTCAAGTCGTGGTGTTTTACGTCCTGCGTAATGCCGACTACCTCGAGTGGCGCACCGTTGCCCAGGCTCAATCGTTTGCCCAGTGCGTTTT
>DATMCM010000286.1:0-8241 GCA_035558335.1 Blastocatellia bacterium
GAATACGACTTCGTCGACCCGCGCGAGCTGTACGGCACCCTCGAGACCAAGCTCATCGGCGGTCTGTTTCACGCGGGACAGATCAACGGCACATCGGGATACGAAGAGGCGGCGGGGCAGGGAATCGTGGCCGGAATCAACGCGGCGCTTGGAGCGCTTGATCGGGAACAAATCACGCTCGATCGTCAGGCGAGCTACGTCGGAGTGATGGTCGACGATCTGGTGACCAAGGGCGCGGACGAGCCTTATCGGATGTTCACATCTCGCGCCGAGATGAGGCTATCGCTCCGATATGATAATGCCGATCAGCGTTTAACTCCCGTTGCGCGTGAAATCGGCTCGATCGACGACGCGGACTTCGAAGCCTTCGAGCGCCGCCAGCGAGACGTCGAACGGGTGAAAAACTATCTAAGCGGCGCCAAGGTCAGCGAGCTGGGAGACGACTTGCTGAGTGATCTCGAGCTTGAAGGCTCGGCCGACGCGTATCGAGGTAGGCGACTGGATTATCTCGCGCGGCGTCCCGACTGCGATCCGGAAAAGTTGAGAGAGATCGTCAAGGCGGCGGTCGGGGACAGTATCGCGGAAAAGGAGATAGCCGTGGCGCTGAATGACCTTCGATACTCCGGCTATTTGAAAGATCAGGATACGCTCGCTCGCAAGCGGGGGCGTTACGATGAGCTTGAGATCCCGCGCGACGTTGACTTCGCGGGAATTTCAGGCCTTTCGAACGAAGTTGTACAAAAGCTCGGGGCGATCCGTCCTCGGACTATAGGTCAGGCGGCTCGGATACCGGGAGTCACGCCGGCCGCGGTGTCGATTCTTCTGGTCGAGATGCTCAGAGGCTAGAGATCGACCGTGACCGCCGGTCTGCGAAGGGCTGTTTCTCGCAAAGCCGCAAAGAATCGCAAAGACCGCCCGATCTTCCACAGTCCGAAAGCCTCGCATTTGGCGCCTTTGCGTTCCTTTGCGACTTTGCGTGAAACTCCCGAATGCCCGGGGTTCTGCCTGATTTTCGGCGAAGCCTGCGGGGGGTATGCGCAGCTCAAAAACTTTGGTAGGATATTACTGGCAGCATAAGCACTGCCTCTTTTCTCCAAAGTGAGCGGAATGGTAGAGGGCGAGACGATGTGCAAAGCGGCTCGTCCTCATTTTTTTCCTGCGGATGTCGGACGCAACTTCAACTTACCGCCCAAGAGTCACGCTTCGAGGTGCAATCATGAAATCCAGAAAACTGTGGTGCGCGGTCCTGGTCGCGCTGTTTGCCTGTTCTTCGAATCCGATCGCGCGAGCTGATGAGGGGATGTGGCCCTTCAACATCGTGCCGCGTGCCGAGATCAAAAAACGCTACGGCTTCGAGATCACGGATGCATGGCTAAAGAAAGTTCAGCTGGCTTCCGTGCGTTTCAACAACGGCGGCTCGGGCTCGTTCGTCTCAGCCGACGGGCTGGTGCTGACCAACCATCACATAGCGTCGGACACCTTGCAGAAGATCAGCACGCCGGAGAAGGACTACAACAAGGAAGGCTTCTACGCGCCGACTCGAGAGCGGGAGGCGAAAGCGCCGGATCTCGAGCTAAACGTATTGACCAGCATTGAAGACGTGACGGCTCGGGTTAGCGCAGCGGTCAAGCCTGAGATGTCGGGCGAGCAAGCCACAGCGGCTCGGGCCGCGGTCATTGCCGATATCGAGAAAGAGTCGCTCTCCGCAACCGGCTTGCGCAGCGACGTTGTCACTCTTTATCAAGGCGGTCAGTACAATCTTTATCGCTATAAGAAGTACACCGACGTGCGTTTGGTTTTCGCACCCGAGTTCTCGATCGCTTTCTTCGGAGGCGATCCCGATAACTTCATGTTCCCTCGCTACGATCTGGACATGGCGCTGTTCAGGGTTTATGAGAACGGCAAGCCGGTGAGGTCCGAGAATTACTTCAAGTGGTCGAAGGACGGCGGCAGGGACGGCGAGTTGGTGTTTGTGTCCGGTCACCCGGGATCGACCGCGCGACTTGACACGGTCGCGCATCTCGAATACCTCCGCGACGCGGGGTTTCCTTTTACGATCAAACTGCTGGAGCGCGAGCACAACCTGCTCGGCAGCTATCGCTCTCAAGGTGAAGAACAGGCGCGGCGGGCGCAGGAAGATTTCTTGATCATAGAGAATTCACTGAAGGCGTACCGCGGAGAGTACGAAGGTCTGATGGACAAATCGCTTCTCGCGAAGAAGCAGCAGGCAGAGGACACGCTTCGCCGCAGCGTTGCCGGCGACCCAAAGAAACAGAAGGAGTACGGCGATGCCTGGGACAACATAGCCAGGGGACGCCAGTCATTGAGAAGCTACAACCGCGAGCTGTCGTTGATTGAGAACGGAACAGGGTTCAATTCAGAGCTGTTCGGCTTCGCTCGCACGCTTGTGCGGATGGCCGCGGAAAGCGCGAAACCAAACTCCGAGCGACTGCCCGAATACTCGGACGCACGCCGCGAGTCGCTTGAACTGAGTCTCTTTTCTCCTGCGCCAATCTTCGATGATCTTGAAAAGCTGAAACTTGCCGACTCGCTAGCATTCATGAGCGAGCAACTGGGCGCAAACACCCCGACTGTGAAGAAGGTGTTGGATGGCAAGTCGACGAATGCACGAGCCGCTGAGCTTGTAGCCGGAACCAAGCTGAAAGACGTCGCCTATCGCAAGCAGCTCGCGGGTGCCGGAGTCGGCGCTATCGCCGAGTCGACCGATCAGATGATCGTGCTGGCGCGATCGATTGACGCTGAGGCTCGTCAGGTGCGCAAGCGGTACGAGTCAGAGGTTCAAAGCAACGAGCGCGCGAACTACGCGAAAATCGCGCGGGCGCTGTTCGACATCGAGGGCACAAAGCTCTACCCGGATGCGACGTTTACGCTGCGGCTTTCATACGGCGCGATTAAGGGATATCCGGAGAACGGCAAGCAGGTTCAGCCGTTCACCACGTTCGCCGGCCTTTACCCGCGTTCAGCCGAGCACGGCAACAAGTTTCCCTTCGACATACCGCAGCGATGGGTGGACAAGAAATCCGCGATAAACCTGAACACGCCGTTCAATTTTGCGTCCAGCAATGACATCGTCGGGGGCAACTCCGGCTCACCGGTGTTCAATAAGAACGCCGAGCTCGTCGGGTTGATCTTTGACGGGAACATTCAATCGCTGGTGGGGGACTTTGTCTACGACGAAAGGGTTAATCGCGCGGTTTCGGTCGATTCGCGCGCGATGCTCGAGGCCCTTCGAAAGATTTACGGCGCGACCGAGGTGGTGAATGAGTTAACGAAGTGACGGATGGAAAGGCGATCAGACCGGAGTTTAACCCAGGCGCAAAACGCCTGGGCTAATTAAACCAACAGCAAAAAAGGATGATCAGTCGGCTCTTCACGCCGTGCATCGACAGCTTAACGAGTTCCCATCTCTTCAACGTTTTTCCTGAACGCGTCGCCCCGTTCGCGATAGTCCTTGAACTTTCCGTAGCTCGGCGCTGCCGGCGACAATAGGCAAATCCTCCCGCTGGAAGTGTTCTCGAACGCTACGCTCACTGCCTCTTCCATCGTCTCTACGGGGAATGCCTTCAGCGAGTGTCGGCGGTCACCCGCTGCAGACTGAACTGCGTCCCACATCCGCTTACCGGTCGGCGAAAACAGAATCAAGTTCTCGACCTTGCTACTTAGGAGCTGCCTCGCGAAGTCTGCGTACTCCAGATTCCGCTCGTGTCCACCGAGGATCAGCGTCTGCACGTCGGGGCCGAGAGCTTCGAGCGCGCTCAAGGCGGATTCGGGCACGGTTGAGATTGAATCATTATAGAAACGGATATCCCGATATGGGCCGATGAACTCGAGGCGATGAGGAAGCGGTTTGAAGGTTCGAACCGAATCAGCCATTGTCTGAGTCGATGCTCCCGCAATCACCGCTGCGGCAACCGCGGCACAAACGTTCTGCACGTTGAAGGACCCGATCAGCGGAATATCCGAAGTTTTTAGAATCCCTGTGTGCGCGCGGCCATCGGCGAAGACGATCCGCTCGTCTTTTAGGTAACATCCGAAGTCGAGCTCGCGCTTGATGCTGAACGGAACGCCTCGCGCTTTCCAACGTCCGGCGATCCCGCGAGGCAGCGGGTAATCCGAGTTGTACACGAGGAAATCCGACTCGTCCTGAAAGCTCGTGATGTTCTCTTTTGCCGACGCGTACTGATCGAAGCTCCCGTGATAATCGAGGTGCTCGGGCACGATGTTCAACAAAACTGCGATGTGCGGGCTGCGTCGCAGCGGTTCAAGCTGATAGCTCGATAGTTCCAGCACGAAGACGGTGTTCTCGTTGGCTTCATCAACGTGCAACAAGGGAGGCTCCCCGATGTTGCCGCCAAGGATCACTTCAAGCCCGGCTTCGCACGCTAGTTTCCAGGCGAGCGAGGTCGTCGTGCTCTTCCCTTTGGTTCCAGTCACGCCGATGACTCTGCGACAGTCAAACAGCTCGAAGAAGATTTCCATGTGTGAAGTCAGCAACGCGCCGCGCTCAACGGCCGACCTAAGAGCGGCATTGGTCTTCGCGATGCCAGGAGTCTTCACGACAACATCGTAGTCCTTAAGTGCGTCGAGATAGTTCTCGCCGCAATGAACCGAGACATTCGGGTCGTATTTCAAACGCGAGTGGGCTTGCGGTGCAATCTCAAGGTCGGCGAGCGGCCGCCGATCGGCTATTGCCAGATCTTTGTTCGGAAATCTCGAACGTAGAAACTCATAAGTGGCCTGGCCTTCGACGCCAAATCCCAGCAGCACCACTCGTCGCTGTTCGAGTTGTTGAAGGATCATTCTCGCACCGCCGCGCGCAAAAGCTTCTCAAATTCCGGTGGTATTCTGTGGCGGTCATCCTCGTTGAAGAGGATGCGTGACGCGATCGCTTGCGCATCCGGAGTAACAATCGCGTCCCGCGCATAGCGGAGCGCCAAAGGAAGCGGTTTGCTTTCTTTCTCGCACTTCGCGACGCAGAGATGAAGACTCGCGATTGCTTCGTCGAAGGTGGTTACGCATTCGAATGGCTTGAGTTCGTCCAGACCGGCTAGCCGGCTTATGATCGGGATTGAGCTCTCGCTCTGAAAGAAATCCGAACCGAACATGCGAAGCAGATCCGCGTCTGAAACAAACGGATAAGAGGTGATGAAAACCGAGAGACACTTCGGACAGGCACCGCACCACGAGTCGCTCTTCTGATTTCGGTTGCAGCTTCGAAACTCCGTAAACATCTCCGGATATCGGGCGAAGGCGCGACCGATTTGCAGTTCGTAAAGCGGGCGGACGAAGCTGAAGTATCTCGCATTCTTAAGCAGATACTTCTGTTGATAGAGATCGAACTTCTCTTCGAACGCAAAGCTCTTCGAGTACTGGTGATTGATATCCTTGCCCAGGAAGACCGTGTTCGCCTCATCCGAGCTGCGCTCGTTTGCGATTACCGTGTTCGAGTAGTCGTACACCGCGAGGCAAATCGCGCCCAGGAAAGCAAGCATCGCAGAGAAGGGCGTATGACCGTTAAGGTACCCAGCCTTGTTAAGCTCCAGAAGCCGCGGGTCAAGCGTGCGCTGAATGACTATCGGCTCGCGACAATCGACCGCCGCGGCGATCCGCCGAGAGCCCGCTGTCGGATTGAGGAGCATACATCCGAACGGCTTCTTTGCTTGTTGAAAGACCCGAGCCGTGAAGGCCGAGTCTCGCCCTCCGCCGAGCGGAAGCAGGCTTCGATTGGCGAGCCGCTGATCCGAGGCTGCCGTGGTCGAACCGTCGCGTGCTGATACCGTAACAAACCCTTCGTCCGTGAAATCAATCTGATTTACATAGAAGAACTCACGCATACCGTGGAGCAACAGGTCCTTCCACCAGGCGATCTGTTGGTTGTCGAGCGCGCCCGCATCGATGAGGATCGAAGGCGAGCAGGTGGCCTTCCAGTAGCTGAAGGATTCGATGAGGCCGAGATGAAAGACCAGGTTTTCGATCACCGACAAGGGGATTCGTTGCAAGTTGTCGGGAAGCCGCTCGAAGACGAGGTGAGTCGCGAAGTTCAAGTCAGGCGGGGAGCCGTAGTTGAATTGCAATCGAAGCGAGGAACCGACGCTTTCGATAGCGAAGCTCTCGTATCGGAAGATCGGATATTGTTCCCTCAGTCTTGCGAGCTTGTCGCTCGCCTCCCTCTTTTGCATCACCAGGTGGGCCTCTTCCCGTCTGCGGGCGGGACGCCCGCGCTCCCAGAGCGATCAATCGCTTTGCTGATCGCATTGCGATTATCACCGGTGCGGAATCGCTAGTCAATTTTTGCAAGGCTTCCGCTTTCGGAGGCACGACAAGTCCGGTAACCTTTTCCGTTCGACTTGGGACTTAGTTTCAGAAGCATGCTTCGAAAGAAACCGATGGTTCCGTGATGGGTGACTTAGCTGCGTTGGTTGTACAAGCGCGCGACGGCGATGCCGAGGCGTTTGCAGCGGTAGTGCGCCATTTTCAAGACATGGCCGTCGGCTACGGCTACTCGCTGCTGCGCGATCTGAACCAGGCCGAAGACGCAGCCCAGGAGGCTTTCCTCGAAGCCTATCTCTGCTTGCCGCAACTTCGCGAGCCGGCAGCCTTCCCCGGTTGGTTCCGGCGCATCGTCTTTAAGCAATGCGACCGGCTGACACGCGGCAAGGCTTTACCGATCGTGTCATTGGATACGGTACAGGAGAGATCGTCCAAACAGCCAAATCAGGTAGAGGAAATGGAGCAGCGCGAAGTGAAGGACCAGGTTTGGGCGGCTATTGAGATGCTGCCGGAAAGTCAGCGCACGGTTGTGCTTCTCTATTACCTGAGCGGTTATTCGCAACAGGAGGTGAGTGCGTTTCTAGACGTGCCGGTGACGACGGTCAAGAAACGTCTGTTTTCGGCGCGCCGGCGATTGCGCGAGATGTTGATGGACGTGGTCGGCGATACGTTGCGCGAGCGTCGCCCGTCGCGCGACGAGAGCTTTGCCGCTGGCGTGCTGCAAATGCTGGTTGCAGCGCGAGCAGGCGATGTGGCGCGTATCAAAGAGCTGCTGCAAGAGAACCCGCGGCTGCTCACCGCGAGAGACTGGCTTGGCAATTCAGCTTTGATCATGGCCGCCAATTCAGGCCATCAAGCCGTCGTTGAGCTGCTCTTCAATGCAGGCGTACAGCCGGACATTTACGAGGCGGCCGCGATCGGAGACACCGAAAGAGTGGAGGATCTTCTGGCCGAGGATCCTCTGAGGCTGAATTCATACTCAGCCGAAGGCGCCACGCCGCTCGCCTTGGCGGCACATTTCGGGCACCTTGAGACGGCGCTGTTTCTGATTGAACGTGGCGCAGACTTGAACGCGGTTGCGCTGGACCCGATGCGAGTTACGGCTTTGCACGCAGCGTTGTTCGGACGACAGATTGAGACGGCTCGAATGCTGATCGAACACGGAGCGGATGTGAACATCAAACGGGGCGGAACCGGCTGGCCACGAGCTGGTTGGAGCGCGCTGCACTACGCCGCCGGGTTCGGATTCCTGGAGTTGATCGAGCAGTTGCTTGCGCGCGGCGCCTATGTCGGCGCGCTTGACGAAGATGGAAGGACTCCTCTCAAGGTAGCGATTGAAGAGGATCAGATCGAGGCAGCGGATCTCTTATCACGAGTGAAGCCCAGGCAATAGCGGAGAAACTGTCGCAGCATCAGATCGCGGTTAAGCTGTGCTATCCACTTTGTTTGACGAAACCCGATCAGTCCGATTCAGCAATAGAGCCTGTTTCGCGTTCGATCTCACCAACCGTGACCGCCCGGGTTACTCGAGTCTTGCCCCGAGTAAATTGATTCCAAGCCCGCAACTCCTCGCTTCACATCTCAGTCCCCGGCTGCCGGCGAAGGGGTCCGGGGCTGCGACGTCGCCTGCGCGCCCTTCCGCCCAACGCCCGAGAGCTTTTCCACCACATAAAAGGTCACCGGGATTATAAAGATGGCAATCGCGGTAGCTGCAAGCATGCCGACAATGACAACAGTGCCCAGTATCCGCCTCGAAGCCGCGCCGGAGCCCGACGCGATCCACAACGGCACACAGCCCAGAATGAATGCCAGCGAAGTCATCAGGATCGGCCGCAGACGAAGACGCGCCCCCTCGAGAGCCGCATCGGCGAGTTCCCGCCCTTTCTCGAACTCGGCCTTTGCGAATTCGACGATGAGGATCGCGTTCTTTGCTGCCAGACCAATCAGCAC
>DATMCM010000287.1:0-4768 GCA_035558335.1 Blastocatellia bacterium
GAGTTGAGCGGTGTGGCAAAGTCCGCATGGAAATTGAAGAGCCGCAAACCGTCCGCCGGATCTCCGAAGTTGGTGTCGGTAAAATAGACAAACACGTTGGGCGCCCCCGCCGGCGGCGGCAGCAAGCCATCATGTTCGCCCGGCAGCATCCCGAAGATTCTTTCCGGGTGAGTCGCCAGGTTCAGATTGAAGTAAATAAGGCCGGCGGTCGGGTCTCCGACAAGCATCTTCTTGCGATCGAAGGCAAATGCACCGACACCGTCGAATGGACCGCCATTGTTGAATTGGTTAGTCGTCATGTAGTAACCGTCGGGCCATACACCGAAATGCGGGTAGTCGGGAAACTCGGTGCCGGGCAGGACGAAGTCGTAGAGATAGTAGGCACCCGTCGGGTCACCGGTTTTTGAGATCGCGATAGCCTCGTGGTAGGGAGGGGTAGTTTGTCCCGTAAAGGCAAATTGGCTAATCAACCAGCGGTCGGCCATGCGGTCGTATAGAACGATCGGATCTCCACGGTCAACTGTCGCCGCTAACCCGCCCAGCGGCGCAAACAAGCTGCTTTGTGTGAAGAACGGCACGAGAAGATTTCCATTCTTATCCCAGATGCCTACCCGGTTGTTCACTGTTTGGACGTAGTGGTTGGGACCGACGTCGCCGTTGGTGTCGGGCGGGGCGACCGAGTTGCCTTCGTCGGCTGCGTCGATTCCCTCGAAGGTCAGTGAGGGTGCCGGGAGCGCAGTTGGCACGAGCCCCACTCTCGGAGATTGAGATTGCAGTGCGGCGTCAAGGGAATCCTTTTCTGCCTCGACCTGTCTGTGTACTTCTTCGCTATTCAACTCGTTTATCTCGTGGCCTTCTACCTCTGGCGGGCCAAATTGAGAGTTGGCAATGGTTTTCGGAGCGGGCGGAAGATTCCGGACCGGTACGCTCTCGGCGACCTCGACAGCTTGTGCCACGACCGGTCTAAGGGTTTGTAAAGCGCTTTCCTTTTGCCTGGATCGAGCAGATGGAGTGGGAAGGTTCTTTGACGGCTTCCCGGCGGGAGTGGGAGCCGACTTTTGAGAAGACCGTTGAGCCTGAGACGGTACTAACCAGACTCCAACAGCAAAAAACATAAGCGTTGTAACAATGAGGATTCGCAGTCTTGCGTTCATCGGGGGCCTCCAAGGCATCGTTTATTGACGTGATCGGATGCCCAATCAAGCGAAGGATTCCTAGATCACATTGCTCGTCTCAGGAGTAATGCCGGTTCGTGGTTTCTTTCTCGTACTAAAGCGGCGTCTTCCGCAGGCGACGATGGAAGTTTTCCAGGCATCGCGTGTCAGGGAGGCGGATAGTATCATACGGAAGTTTCTTCTCAAAGCTGTGCCAACGGTCTCTCAGTGTCGAAAACGATGCGAGCGAACCCTGCTGGCGCCTCGTTGATCGGGCGTGTTGCTCGCAGAATTAGAATCCTTTTGCGACTTGCGGCGTTAACAATTAGAATGACCGCAAGCATTAATTCCCCGTTGTGGAGCGCAGCGAAGAAGAGGGGTCGAGATTGGAACAGGTCGTAAGTTTTCTGTTCAAATACAACGGGGCACTCTTTTCGAAGAGCCAGTTCGGATTCGGCGGACGACCGTCACTTCTGATCGTCCTCATGCTGGCAGCGTTGATCTGCGGGCTGCTCTACTTCCTTTATGCAACTCCCAAGCTCGCTCTGCCGCCTAAATGGCGGGCCGCGCTCATTGCCATTCGCCTCGCGCTCCTGGTCGTAATCGTCTTGTGCATCATGCGTCCGGTGATCGTCGTTCCTTCCGTTCTACCTCAATCGAGTTACGTTGCCGTTCTAATGGATGACTCGTCGAGCATGAAGCTTGCTGGTGATGGAAGCGGCTCCCGCCTCGACGCGGTAAAGCAATTGATGTCGAGCGGCGACAAGTTTTATGCGGCGCTTGCTGACAAGTTCAAGCTGCGCGAGTTCAAGTTTACCGCTTCAGCAGAACGGATCAACGACGCTAAGGAGTTGACCGGCGAAGGCGAGCAGACCAATCTGGCCGGAGCGATCGATCAAGCCTCGCGCGAAGCGGCGGGGTTGCCGCTGTCCGGAATCATCGTGGTTAGCGACGGGGCGGCTAATGCAGGCGTCAATGGCGAAGGGGACGCGACTTCCAGTCTCGACGTGACGCTCGGAAGTCTGCGCGCTCGAGGCGTTCCGGTCTACACGATCGGCGTTGGCCAGACGCGGCTGGACGACGACGTCGAACTGACGCGTGCGACCGCTCCTCGGCGAGTGCTTGCCGGTTCGATGGTCACCGCTGAGCTGTTGCTTCGCGCGGGCGCACGCAAGACCGTGAAGGTCGAGTTGAGTGAAGACAATCACTTGCTTCGCACTCTGGACGTTGCGGTTCAGGGAGACGCAACCACCGTCGCTCGCGCAAGCTTCACTCCCTCTTCTCCGGGTCTGCATCGCTACAAGTTCACTGCGGTGCCCTCTCCCGACGAGCCGGTTCAGGACAATAACTCGCAAGAGCTTTTGATCGATGTTGAAGACGGACGACCGAGAATCCTCTACGTCGAAGGCGAGCCGCGGTGGGAATACGGCAAGCTCCGCGCAGCCGTCGCCGAAGAGAAGAACGTAATCCTCGTTTCCGTGTTGAGGTCCGCCGACGGCAAGTTTTATCGCCAGGGGATAGAGAACGCCGACGAACTGGCCGGTGGGTTCCCCAAATCCGAAGAGGACCTGTTTAAGTACGACGCTGTTATGATCGGAAGCGTAGAAGCGACATTCTTCACATTCGATCAGCTCAAAGCACTCGAGCAATTCGTCTCGCGCCGCGGCGGCGCGTTGCTTGCGCTGGGCGGCGCGAAGTCTTTCAACGCCGGCGGTTACAGCACCACGCCCCTCGCAGATTTGCTTCCCGTCTATTTGAGCGGGACACCCGCAGCCGGCGGCGAGGTCGAAGACTTCAAGGCGGCGCCAGCTGATCGAGGCCGAGATCATCCCGCCGCGCGGCTGGCCGAACAGTCCGACGCCAACGCGAAGGCCTGGGACCAGATGCCTGCGATCACGCTTCCCGAAGCCATAAACGACACCAAGCCGGGCGCGACCGTGATACTCGAAGCGCGCAGCCTTCGCGACAAGAGCCGCGTTTCTCCCCTGCTGGTCGAAGAGCGGTACGGGCGAGGGAGAACGCTGGCGCTGTTGGCTTCAGACACCTGGCGCTGGCGAATGATGCTCGACTCGAAGAACACGTCGTTTGAGACATTCTGGCGAAACCTGCTTCGCTATCTCGTGGATGGGGTGAGACAGAAGGTCGAGGCATCCGCGGAGCGGAGCTTCTACGGTTCGGGCGAGGCGGTGCGTATTCGCGCCGAAGTAGCTGACGAGAAATTCATATCGATAAACGACGCGCAGGTGACCGCGCACGTGACCGCTCCATCGGGCCGTGTGATCGATGTGTCATTGAAACAGACCGTGGACAGCGGCTTCGAAGGCTACGCAGCGCCCTTTCGTCCGGAAGAAGACGGTCTGTATCGAGTCGAAGTCACGGCGAAGCGGCCGGGCTCTAAACAAGGAGCAGTGGTCATGACTGCTCCGGCGAATACGAGCTTCCTGGTGGGTCCGGTGAACCGAGAAGCGTGGAACGCCGCGCAGAATCGCGAACTGCTCGAGCGCGTAGCCTCTGAAACCGGCGGCAAGTACTACACGACGGATCACGCCGACAAGGTGATCGAAGACCTCACTCATCGCGAAGCCCCGGGCTCGATACGCGAGACCAAGGATCTTTGGGATATGCCGTTCAACTTTCTGCTGGTGCTGGTGCTCGCGAGCGGCGAGTGGTTTATCCGCAAACGCAAAGGGCTGGCTTAGCAACGTTCAGGTATCAGGATGAATAACCAGCATCGCAGCGAATCGACCGCAGATACAAAGCGGGCCAGAGTCAGTTCAAAGACGACCATACTCGGCGGGCTCCGCGCCCCTATGCTATCCCCGTTAACCGGGTTGATGTATGTGCCGCTCGCATTGTGTCTGGCTGTATCCTCCTGCGGCGCCGCCGGCCAACGTGGCTCCAACGCTCAGCAAGCCAACACCGCGCCAACCCAAACACCGGAAAAGCCGGTTGTTGAAAAGAAGCCGCGTGCCTCAGTCGATACCAACAAGTTCGCCCTGGTGGTAACCAGCGTCGGAGGCGAAGAAGCTTATACAAAGAAGTTCACCGATCAAGCGACTCGCTTGTACGACGCGCTCACCAATCAGCTTGGCTTTGCGGAGAAGAATGTGTTTCTTCTAACGGAGTCCGCGAGCGCCGGGCCCGAAGACGGTGTGAGCACCGACGACGCCGCTCACTCTCGACGGGCTACCGCTGCCGAGGTACGCAAGTCGTTTGCAGCGATCAAATCGGCCGCCAATGGTGACAGCCTGGTGCTCGTGGTCTTGATCGGGCACGGCACTTTTGACAGCCTGCAAGCGAAATTCAACCTGATAGGCCCTGACCTTACGGCGAAAGATTACGCGGATCTGGTCGGCGCCCTTCCCACCCGCCGCGTCGTGTTTGTCAACTGCTCGAGTTCGTCCGGCGAGTTTGTAAAACCGCTGTCAGCGCCCGGGCGGGTGGTTATCACTGCGACCCGAAGCGGCAACGAACAGAACGCGACCGTCTTCGCCGAGCATTTCATAGCTGGTTTGACGGGTCTGGCCGCGGACGCTGATAAGAACGGACGGGTCTCGGTGCTCGAAGTCTTCAATTACGCAACCAAGACGACTGCCGATTGGTATAAGAATAAC
>DATMCM010000288.1:0-6962 GCA_035558335.1 Blastocatellia bacterium
TGCGAGAGGGCCAGCGGCTTTTGGTCGATACAGGAGCGCGAGGCAGGATTGAGATCGCCGCCGACGACTCCCGAGATGATTGGGACCAGTGGAGCTCCGACCGGGACTCGACGATCTATCAAGCCGGCGCCGCGGTTTCACCTGATTATGTGAACAGCTACGAGACGACTTACGACAGTTTTTACGGCGCAAGCGATCTTTCGAATTACGGCACATGGACGAATGTTTCGTCTTATGGCCAGTGCTGGGTTCCGCGAGTCGGCAGCGACTGGGCCCCGTATCGCACCGGTCAATGGTTGTGGGTCCCGAGAGCCGGATGGACGTGGCTTTCAAGCGAGCCGTGGGGCTGGGCCCCTTATCATTACGGAAGGTGGGCGTTTGTGCAGGGGTTCGGCTGGATATGGGCGCCGGGCTTTACTCGAATTCAAGACCGCAGCCACTTCCGTGACTACCGCTGGAGACCTGCGCTCGTGGGGTTCTTCAACTATCCGACATCGCGCGGCAACTATGTGGGCTGGTATCCGCTGGCGCCGGGCGAACGCTGGCACAGGCCCGATCGCGGAGGCAATCATTCGCACCTTCAGTATCCTGGAATTCGCAACGGCTCGGTGCGACCCGGCGATGACAGATATGGGATCAGACCGCCTGCCCGCGGCGTAACAGTTGTTCCAGTCGAAGGCTTCAACAGATCGGATCGTTCACGCGTGCGCCCGTCGGCTCCCACAACCGAAGTGTCGGACTGGATTCGGAGAGGCGCCCGCGCCGGATTGCCCGAGATCGCGCCAACTCCCGCTAACACCGCGCCTGCAATCGAAGCCGGCGACCGTAGAAATACCCGGCGAGTTGCGGTGCCTCCAGGCGAGATAGCCAGCCGGCCGGTAGTGACTCAGAATCGCGTCATCAACCCGGTGACCGAAACCCCGGCTCGCGAGCGCCGTCTCATATCCCCGCGCACTCCGGAGTTTGTGAGCGATTCGCCGACGTCAATTCAGCGATCGCGCGAAGACCGTAAGATGAAACAGCCGGCCGCTTCGAGCGAGCAACTCAATCCAGAGTTCCGCGTTCGGCCAAAACAGCCAACCTACACACCTCCGCCGGCCGGCGACCAGACGCCACGTAGGCAACACACGGACACGCCTCCGTCGGCCAGCGAGGACACTTCACGCAAGCCGCCCGAGCGAGACTCAGGTCGCCGGGAGTGGAAGCCTCCGGCAGTCGACCCGTCTCCGAATCAGGAACCAAAGCCTCGCCGACGCGCTGATGAGGCTGGCGGACAACCAACTCAAAAGCAGAGGCAGTCCCAGCCCATCGTTGAAAACAAGGGCCCGGACCGCCAGCCGGGCAACGAGCGAAGGGAATCCCAACGTCCGCCTGAGGCAAAGGAAACCCGGCGCCCTCCGGAGACAAGGGAAACGCAGCGTCCGCCAGAGTCCAAAGAAACTCGACGCGCGGAGCCGAGAGAGACCCAGCGTCAGCCAGAGGCTAAGCAAGCTCAGCCTCAGCCAAAGGAAGAACGGCGCGAAGATCGCAGCGAGCGCAAGAAACCTTAATTGAATGTTTTTCGGCGAGCGGACCAACGGTCGCTCGCCCCGCTCGAGAGCATTTTCGGTGGCGCGGACTGGGCGGATGAAAAGCGAACCTGAACAAAGAAACACCCCATCTGCTTCATCCTCCTTCGCTCATTCCTCCGCCTGGTCGGCGCCATCAAAGTTCTGACAACACGCGGCCGCCCGCTCTCAGCAAAAAGCTGAAAGTGCCCTTCAGCAAATTCAATGTAAGAGGTGGCTCATTGTGAAGAAAGACAAAACCATTCTCCCAGTCTTGTGCTTCATCCTGACGATCATCTCGCTTCTTTCTCTCGCGACGCGTTCACAGGAACGCAGCAGCTCACGAAGTAAGAACGGACAGGCGTCGGAAGCGAAGGTCAGCAACACTGTAGCCGAACCTGACGACAAGCCTGCTCCGGCTAGAGCCGAAGATGTCCGCCTTGCCGTTGATCTGGTAGTGCTCGACGCGCAAGTGCTTCAGCAGAAGACGGGCCGCTCGGTAGGCTTTCTGAAACGTGAGGACTTCGTTCTTTCCGAAGACGGTGTGCAGCAGCAGATAACTCACTTCGGACAGGACTCCCTTCCGCTCTCGGTCTTGTTCGTCATCGATCGAGGAGGGTGCCTGGATCCGTTTAGCGAGAAGGTTCGTCGTGCGATCCTGGAATCGATGCGGAGGCTCAAGCCGCAAGACGAGGTTGGGCTGATGGCCTTTCACAACACGACGGAGTTGGTCGCGCGGTTCAGCCACAACCAGGGCCGGATCATCGACGGGCTCGATCACTTGCCGCCTCACGATGAAGAGGCGAATCACTGTTTCAACCGCGCGTTCTACGACGCGGCTGAGTATATGCGGCGCGCGGGAAATCCCGACGGGCGGCGGGTGATCATCGTCATCACCAGCGTCACGACTTATTTCGATTGCTCCGGACCATCCGGCGATGAAGCGCGGCGAGCCATATTCGAAAGCGGAAGCGTCGTCTGCGGAATCATTCCCAAAACCGTCGGTCAGCGAATGGAAAGCGGGATCATGCGCACGGTGACCGGCATCGGCGGCGTCTTCAAGGCCCGAAGCTCCAACCTTAACCAGCTTGCTGAAGAAACCGGCGGCGAAGTGCTGACCGACAAACCCGAGAATCTGGACCACACCTTCAACGATCTGATCGATCACTTGCGGACTCGATACGTCATCGGATTTGTTTCAACCAACCCGAAACGCGATGGAAGCTTTCGCAAGCTGAAGCTGGAGATCGCCCCGTCCGTGCAGAAGCCCGACAGCAAGCTGATAGTCAAAACGCGCCGCGGCTACATCGCCTCGAAGCGACGAACGACTTAGCGTTGGGCGATACCGGGCCGCTCTCGCCACGAAGTCACTAAGACGCGAAGGTGCACGAAGAGTGGGCGCCCCGCCGTTGGTGCGGCTTGGCGTCTTAGTGTCTTTGTGGCAGAAGGTCCGGGTCTTCGTAGACTCTGTTGATACACCCTGCTTGACTAGCGTCTCATCACCTCGATAGAGTCGCCCGCGGTGAGCGCCTCGTTTGGATCCGCAAAGAGAGTCTTCATCAACCAAAAGGCCGAGCTGCGCTGCGGCTGGCGAATAGCTCTATTCGTAATCTGCTTAATCCTCGCTTCGATGATCGTTGCCGGCGTCCTGGCTACGATCAATCTGTTGATTCCCTCGCTCCCGCTGACGGTTGAGCCCTCAGATCCGCAGGAGTATCTATCTGGGCGTGAACTGACCTACCTGATTACTTCGAGAGCTGCGAACCTGGTCGCTACCGTGGTCGCAACTGCGGTGTGCGCGCTTTTGCTCGAACATCGAAGCTTTGGCTCTGTTGGTTTCAAGCTTCACCGCGGCTGGTTGCGAGACTGCTTGCTGGGTTGCGTTATCGGCGGCGCCTCAATAGCGCTTGCGGTGGGAATGATCAAACTTGGCGGCGCTGTCGCCTTCGAACCGGCTACGCACCTGGGCGCGCCAATCGCGCAGCGTTCGATGTTTCTTGCCGCCGCGGTCGCTGCGCTGCTCTTCCTGGTCGCGGCAGCGTTCGAGGAGCTCCTCTTCCGAGGTTTCGCCTTTCAAGCGCTGCTGCACAACATCGGACCAGTTGCAGCGGTTGCGTTGACCTCGGTGCCTTTCGGTATCGCTCACCTGGCCAACCCAAGCGCGACGGCATTCTCGACGATCAACACAATTCTGGCGGGCGTATGGCTTGGTGCCGCGTATCTCGCGACCAGGAGTCTGTGGCTTGCGACGGCGCTTCACTTCTCGTGGAACTTTGTCATGGCTTTTTGCTTCGGACTCCCGGTGAGCGGATTGGTGACGGTTGACCGAATGGCGCTAGTCTACGGACGGAGCGGGAGTCCGGAATGGCTGTCCGGAGGCAGCTACGGTCCCGAAGGCGGGGTGGCAGCAACCGCTGTGTTGATAGCGGTAACCTTGTTGATTTGGAGAAGCCGGGTGTTCCGTCCGTCTGATGAAATGCAACTGGCTACAGCTCACGGCCAATCCAACCATGAGCCGCTCAGAGTCACACCGTCGACTGAAGCCCAGGAGCTGATCAATCGAACCGGCGAAAACGAGTGAGCGGCCGGCCCTCCGAGAATCCAGAGAGCCGACCCTCAAACAAAAAGCGGAAGTTTACTACGAGTTCTTCTCTGCTATGTCGCCAATCACTGGGAGCTTCCACATTTGGCCGCTATTGGCTTTGATCATCGCAACTATGTGAATGATCAGCAAACCGATGCCCAGGCACGCCCTTATCAGCAAAAGGATCAGTCCACCACCCGCCTGTGCCAAACCACCGCTCCCCGGCATCATTGACATGCTTATCCCGAAGGCGAAGCCAAGTATGGTGAAAACAATCCAGACTACAATCCAAATTGCGGCGAGCAAAAGGCCTTGCAGCGCGTGGAATCTTAGGAGCCGATTCTCTCGTGGCTCGGTTGCCAGCCACAAAATACACGGTATTACGTTGATCAGGCAGCAACAAGTTGGGATGTAGCAAAGCAACGCTGCGGTGTTGTAGCCCATGCTCAACACCTTGGTCTTGCCGTCACCCTGTGGCGGCGGGGGCGGCGGATAGCCACCTCCCTGGTTGTATCCATACGGCGGCTGATCGCTCATCGTGTCCTCCTTAAGGTGGTCGATCTCAAACTCCAGGGGCCAATAACTCGCGCGAGATACTACTAAAGACAACGGCTCGCTACAAGCAAACAGAAACACCATTACAGCTTGAACCGCTTCAGCAGCAAAGTGGCGAGTCCAAAGTAGAAAAAGAACGTGATTACATCCGTAAACGCGACTACAAAAACTGACGAAGCGAGTGCCGGATCGACCTTGAACCGTTTTAGCAAGACAGGTATCAGCGTGCCGAGCGTTCCCGCCACAAACAGGCTCAGCATCATCGTCACTCCTAACACCAGGCCCAGCGTTGCTCCAAACTTCATTGATCCTAACTTGGCCCAAAACCAGATCCCGACGATCAAAAAGACCGTAAGTCCGACGATCACCCCGTTAACCAACCCGACCAGCCCCTCTTTGATCACCACTCGACGGCTCGTCTCCCAGCCAAGCTCACCCAACCCAATTCCTCGGACAACCACGGTCATCGTCTGCGTAGCGGCGTTGCTTCCCATCGTGGCGACTACCGGAATTAACACCGCAAGCCATATGACGTTATCGATAGTCGCAACGTAGTACTGCACGACCGCGACCGCGATCAATGCCGCCCCAAGCGACAGCATCAGCCACGGAAGCCGGCGACGCACCGAGTTCATCGGCGAGCCCAACGCCCGGTCGTCGGCCTCGACACCAGCGAGCGCGTAGATGTCTTCAGTGGCTTCCTCCCGCATGATGTCGATGATGTCGTCCACCGTGATGATTCCAGCCAGCTTGTTCTCTTCGTCAACTACCGGCACGGCGAGAAGGTTGTAAGTCGCGACCATTCTGGCGACTTCTTCCTGATCGGTGTCGGTCGTCACCTTGATTACGTCGCCGATCATGATCTTGCGCAGCGGAGTCGAAGGCGCGTTGAGCAGCAACTGGCGAAGGCTCACGACCCCGAGCAGATGATTGCGCGAGTCGACAACGTAAAGATAGAACGCCATCTCGAACTCTTCGGAGCGCCGCTGAAGCGAGGTCACCGCTTCCGAGACCGTCAGGTCTTCATCGAGCGCGAAGTAGTCGGGCGTCATTATTCGTCCGGCCGTTTCTTCGCCGAATCCCAACAACTCGTTCACGACCGTCGAGTGCTCGATCTTCATCCTGTCGAGCAACTCGTCGCGAACCTCCTCCGGCAGCTCGGCCACCAACAGCGTCGCATCGTCGGAAGGCAGCTCCTGAATCAGCCGCGAAACGTCTTCCTGGTTGAGTCTCTTCAACAGGGCAACCGCGCGTTCGGTGCCCATCTCGGAGAGCGTTTCGGCGGCCTTGCCGAGCTCGTGGCGCACCAGCGCCTCAAAGATTGTTTCGCTTTCGTGTTGCGGGAGTTGGCTGAGGATTTGAGCAATATCAACGGGACGAAGCTTGGCCAGCAGGTTCACTGCGTTCGACATAGCGCCGCGTCGCGCCAGCCGAGCTACAGAGTCCAGCATTAGGTTGAGCCGCTGAGCCTGCATCCGAATCGTCTCCGGTGAATGACATAGTTGCTATTGAAGCCTGAACTGATTTGACCGCCTGAAAGAAGCCAAACTCTTATAGCATAGCTCGGCGAACACTGGCCAGCACGAAGTGAGAACGCCTGCGCCTCGTCGACGTATTCTCAGCGTCCTCTCCGCATCGCTGAAGTAACAGGCTGTGGTCAGGACGCGCCGCGGACTAGTAGAATCCTCGATCCGCTTTCACGCTCAACGATGGCTTACTTAACTCCTGACTTTTTCGCGCGCGACACCCTCACCGTTGCGCGCGAGTTGATCGGTAGCGTGCTTGTAACCGGACGCTGTCAGGCTCGAATTGTCGAAACCGAAGCCTACACGATCGACGCGGCTTCGCACTCGGTAACTCGCCGGCATAAGGGCGCGGTGATGCGTGAGTCGTTTGGCCGAGTCTACGTCTATTTCATCTACGGTATGTACTACTGTCTCAACTTCACCACCGATGCGGCCGGGCCCGGGGCCGTGTTGGTTCGCGCGGCGGAGCCGGTGAGGGGCATTCAACAAATGATCGACCGCCGTGGGACGCGGGACACCTTTAAGCTCACAAGCGGCCCGGGAAGATTGTGCGAAGCAATGGGAATCGACTTGAGCTTCAATGGCGCTGTAATCGGAAATCAACTCAAGGTCAAAGCGCGCGAAGCCGAGCCGCGCATCTCAACGAGCCGACGAATCGGCATCTCAAAAGCGATTGAGCTGGAGTGGCGGTTCTTCGAGTCCGATAGTCTCTTCGTGAGCGGGGCTCGGGCAGGACGATAATCGACGGCG
>DATMCM010000289.1:0-2705 GCA_035558335.1 Blastocatellia bacterium
TGTCTCTGGCATGGGCGATAGCTGAGTACCTGCACGACAACGCTGATCACGCCGCCAAGACTTTGTTCGCGACGCACTATCACGAGATGACCGAGCTTGCGAAATTGCTGCCCGGAGTGCGCAACTATCAGATGGCGGCGAAAGAAAGCGGCGGCGCGATTGTTTTCCTGAGACGGGTTGTCGAAGGCTCGGCGTCGAAATCTTACGGCATCGAGGTCGGAAGGCTCGCCGGGTTGCCCCGAGCCGTCACCGATCGCGCGAGGGAAATACTGCTGAATCTTGAAGCCAACGAACTGGATGTCACCGGAAGGCCAAAACTCGCGCGCCATTTGCCGTCGCGAAAGAACGCCCCGCAGCCGACGCTGTTCGAGGCCGCCAACGATGCTGTAGTAGATGAGCTTCGCAACCTGGAACCTGAGGCGCTCACTCCCCCGCAAGCCCTTGAAGTCGTGCGTCGATTGAAAGAGCGCCTGATGTGATTCTCGACCTCCGCGCGTCGGCGCGCCGGCCTGCGCCTTAAGCTAAGCTTGAATGTCAGCTAGAATGCACGGCCGACATGAAGATCACCGCCACGATCATCACGTTCAACGAAGAACACAATATCACCGAGGCGCTTGAATCATTGGCCTGGGCGGATGAGATCATCGTCGTCGATAGCGAGAGCAGTGACGAAACTGTGCACATCGCCCGTCGGTTCACTGATCGAGTCTTTGTTAGCGAGTGGCAAGGCTACTCCGCCCAGAAGAACTTCGCCGCCCAAAAAGCGTCGTGCGATTGGATCTTCAGCCTGGATGCCGACGAACGCGTTTCCCCAGAGTTGGCCGCAGAGATCGCGCAGCTCAAACAAGCGCCCGACCCGCAAGCTGCGGGATTTGAGATGCCTCGGCTCACCTTTTATCTCGGACGATGGATCAAACACTCGGGTTGGTATCCCGATCGTAAGCTTCGGCTGTACGATCGGCGCCGAGGTCGCTGGCGGGGCGACTACGTTCACGAGACCCTCGAAGTTGATGGGCGAGTCGAGAGGCTGAGTGGACACATTCTTCATTTCACTGTTCGAAGCGCGGCGGAGCATCACGCTCGGTTGGACCGATATACCACGCTCGCCGCCGATCAGGCGTACGTGAAAGGAAAGCGCGCGTCAATCGCATCTCTGGTTCTCGCGCCTGCAGGTGCTTTTGTTCGGTCCTATTTCTTGAAGCTGGGATTTCTCGACGGAGCTCAGGGGTTCATCATCGCCCGGTTCGCAGCGCATTACTCGTTTCTAAAGCACCTGAAGCTTTGGGAAATGAACCGCGATGATGAACGGCGGGAGTAATTCCTTAGGCGTGCCGCTCAACCACCTCGAAGTACAACGCCTCGATCTGATCAATCACTTGTTCTCTTCCAAAGCGTAGATAGACATCGCGTTGACCTTGAACCGCCAGGCGTTCTCGCAACGGCGCATCCGACACCAACCATAGAAGCTTGTCCGTCAGAGCATGAACATCACGCGGCGCGAACAACAGACCATTCTGATTGTCACTGATAATGCCACTGATTCCTCCGGCGTTCGATGCAAGCACAGCGCGGCGCGCGGCAAGCGCCTCGATCGCTACAAGCGAGAACCCCTCGTCCCACGACGGAATCACGACGACGTCTACGGCTGCCAACAGGGCGGGAATGTCTTGTACGTGGCCCACGAACTTCAGCCGCTCGCTCAGTCCCGATGACTCTGCGATCTTGGTGAGCTGCGCGGTGAACGGCCGCTCGTCCTCTTTCTCGTCACCGACGAGCAGGAACTTGACATCGGGTCGCATCTGAATCACGCGCGCCGCCGCGCGAACAAAATCCTCTTGACCCTTCGACGCATTAAGCCGGCCGATGCATGCTACTATGACGTTGCCTCGCAAGCGGAACATCGCGCGCGCGTCGTCACGATCTTCTGACTGAAAGCGCGCCGGGTCGATCCAGTTGGGAATCGTTCGAACACGATCAAGCGGCAGCTGAAGTCGTTCAAGTACCGACGCTCGCACGCTGTCGGATACGGCGATGACTGCGGCTACATCCTTAAGCATCCATCGATAGATCGCGCTTCGATTGAGCGGAAGGTAGTGATGGCGGGTAAGCACGAGCCTGGCCGTTGGAGCTTGGCGACAGGCGAGCGCCGCGACCAGATAGTCTCTGCCAACGTGAGCATGAACGATGTCGATGTCGTGGCGCTTGATCAGCGCGGACATCGCGCGCGCCGATTGCACGTCCAGTGAATTCCTGAGCGGCATCTCATGCCACGAGGCGATCAGTCCGGCGAGCGGCTCGCGCAGCGGGCTTTCAGGTCGAACCGCAAGATGGATTGCATGCCCGCGACTTGCAAGCGCGCGCACCAGATCGGCCACGTGAACTTCTCCGCCGCCTATTCCGTCAGCAGAGCATACCTGGAGAATCTTCATCGATGCCCGTTCGTGCTCGGTGGTGTCCTAATTTCAATTTCCGCGCAGTTTCTGCATCTTTGCGCCTCCGCGGTTAGCATTGTTTCGGCGCTTACTGTCCGCGGAGCACTGAGACTCCAGAGCCATACTATTCGCCGCTTGACAATACTCGGAGGCGCTAATTTAATCCAGGTGATCGACCGGAGCAATCTTTCGATCGCGCGAAACATTCCGAAGTCGAAAGGATTGGCGCTCTCAGCCAAAGCCCCAGCAACGAAAGGCAATCGGCTCGTAACA
>DATMCM010000290.1:0-2651 GCA_035558335.1 Blastocatellia bacterium
CGACTTTCGAAGATGCTGAACCGTTATTGTCAGGCGACCGCGGTTACTCGAGCTGCCAATCCATCTGCCAGATCGAAATACGCTCGAGATCCACCGCGGCATTGGCGAAGCGGTTAAACCCGTCGGTGAGAATGACGATGCTCTGGTTAGGTGTGCGATGCCGCGGTCTTCCATCACCCAGGTCGATGGAAGTCTTGCGATCGACGACGCCGCGAATGAGCAGCGAGATTGGCACTGGTATCTCGGGGGGCCGGATCGCCAGGACCATGACACTTGCGTTCCAGGCGGCATCCAGCCTGCTACTGCATTCGGTGCTGGAGCAGCCGCGCAGATCGACGTAAGTCCAATCCTCCACGGCGCGCACTCGCGCCAGGCTGTCTTCGACCTTGGCGCGGTCGGCTTCAAGGAAGCCAACCCCGGAAATGGTGTTCAAAGGCCCGACGTCTTCAAGAAGTCTGGTGATTCCGTCCTTGAGTAAGTCACTGCGTTGGAGTCCCATACTCGACCTCCTTTAGGATTTGATCAAACCGCGAGCGCTGTTCGTCGTTCATGCCGGTGACCGTGTACGGCCACATTGCGCGCTTGAGATCCGGATGCTGGCCATTACGCTGAGCATCGGCCAGAAGCTCGACGGCATGCTTCAACCGATGAATGTTGCGCTGCTTCATTTCGAGGATCGGCTCGCGTTGGAGCAGCTCATGAACCTGGCACAGCTTTAGCAAAGTCTCGGCCTGGCCGGCGTCGATTTCAACGCCTTCTTCCGCGAGCCACGATTCCGCGAGGTTTAGATAATCAGCGTGTGTAAGCGCCGAGCCGGGATCGCCCGCGGGACCAATACTCAGGGACTCAGCATCGAGCTTCGAGAAATCAAATGGAAGTAGCCGCAGTACCTCATCCGTTGGCGGATAGATCGATTCACTCGTTATGGGCGGATCGAACGTTGGATCCTCGAAGACTAAACCCGGATGCTGCTTGAAGTAGATGGCGTACGGCACGTACTGCTCGAAGAAACTGGGATGCGAGGTGTGAATGAAAAGCGCCCTCTGGTTGTGGATCCGTAGCGTGTCTGGTGGTGTGACGATTCGGATGGCACCGAACTGGTTGCGACCCTCCGCGGCGAATTGATTCCACTCAACCGTCGGCATCATGTTAATCACCCCGATGTCCTTTTCGTTGCCACCATATGATGCAAAGAAGAAGGCAACGAACGGATCACGTGTAACGTCGAGCAGCCAGGTCTTGACGCCGGCCTCTTTTGAATAGTGTTGAGCCAGCGCGACGGCGCCTTCTTCATCGAGTTCGCGAATCTTCTGCTGAAGGAACCGAACAAACGCGGTGAGTTTTAGCAGCTCGGCGTCCGCGTCTACGCCGATGCGGAAGAGTGTTGGACGGACATCCCAGCGGTCTTTGGGAGCTGCGCGCGGATCAGATAGCCTGCGTTGTCCGCGGTACAGTCGCTCGCCGGACGGAGAAGGCTCCCACTCCGGGCTACTCAATGCAGAGAGGGCGGCGTGGTATACGTCGTCGAGCGGATCATCAGGATGGCGGCCATCCGGGGGCTCATCGCGATCGCGACCGGGGCGTTCTCGGTTGGCCGACCAGTCCGCGCGCATTTGAGCCGCTTCCTTCCAGACATCCGCTGCTATGGCGAGGCCGCGCCACTGCGCTTCTGCCGCCAGTTGGATCTGGTCGGCACTGGAGAACACTGCCCTGCGCACGAGATCGCATGCTTCAGAGGAAGCAGGGTCGTTCGGAGTGCACAACCGTACTTCGAGTTCGCGGTATTGGCGGTACAACGCCTCCCACGTCTTGTTTGCTTTCATCTCCTTGCTTCTGAGGCAGCTTTGCTTTTTCTCGACTGCAATTTGTCGTTATCTTGCATGACGGACATGTCATGTTTTGCGCGATGCGAGATGTCCCCTGGCAGTGCTTTCACACCGTGCTCTATGCTTGGACCTCGCCACCCTCCTGACCGTAGAAGACAACCCACACCGCGAGGTCCTCGGTAAAGTCCTCGAAATGATGCTCGGTTCCCGCAGCCACGAAAAGCAGGTCGCCTGACTCGAATGGATCCCTCTCGCCATTGTGAAATAGGACGCCTCGGCCGCGGACGACGACGTAGACCTCGTCCTGCGCGTGCGGAGTCTGTTGGTTCGGGGACACTGGGAGGGAGAGCTTTAGGTTAAGGGTGCCGCGCTGCAAGAGGCTGACCGAATGCTCGCCCGCGGGTCCGGGGATAGCCGCTTGCGCCTCGGCAAGATGGAACACATAGCTTCGAACTGGCTTGCTCATGCTCAACCCCCTTGTGCTGCCCAATGTGAGGCGTTAGCGGGCGGCGCGTTGGTACAAGCCCAACCCAAGTCACAGGACCGCATCATAAGATCCAGTCGAGGGGCTCCGGTGCACGCACAGTTAGACTATGCTCAAAGCAAATCACCCGAGCTACTATTTGCTTATCTTACGGTGCACTTCTATCAGTTGTGTTTCCAGCCGGTCGATTTTTGCGACCAATTCAACGCAGCACCGTGCGAACCTGTCTTCCATTCCTGGTTTCAATTCAAGAGTGCCGGTCTCGGCTTGAAACAGACAGCCAAAGTCTTCATCGATGTATGAAGCTACGTCCTCGTCGAGGTAGGGAACAAGCTCTATCC
>DATMCM010000291.1:0-4700 GCA_035558335.1 Blastocatellia bacterium
TTTCGTCAAGAGGCCAGCCTCGTCAAAGCCATAAAGCCCCGCCCGCCGGCCTGCTTTCTCGCGCGGCACGGTGAAGCCTGTGTCATTCATTCCGAGCGGGCCGAAGATTCGGCGCTCGAGCACTTCGCCGAGCGGGGCCTCTTCGATGCGCGCGATGAGCAGCCCGAGGAGATCTGTCGAGTGGCCGTAGTGAAGAGCTGCTCCGGGCTGGTCGATCAAAGGCAACGCGGCGAGCCTCGCAATCCAAACATCGGGCGCCACCTCGCTGTCGATGTCGCCCCCGAGCGCCTCGCTGAAAGCCTTTGCGATGGGACCCGGCCAGAAAGCCCCGTAGGTCAAACCCGACCGATGAGTCAGCAGGTCCTCGAAGGTGATCGGTCGTTCTGCCGAGTCTGTCTGGTCGAGCGGACCCGTGGGCGAGCGCAGCACGCGCATCTGCGAAAACTCCGGCGCCCAGCCAGCGATCGGATCCTCCAGCCCGAACCGCCCCTCGTCGAACAGCATGAGCGCCGCCGTAGAGGTGATGGGCTTGGTCATCGACGCGATGCGGAACAGGGTATCGCGCTCGATTGGCAGCCCGGCCTCTACATCCCGCCAGCCAACAGCCGAGGTCTGGACAACCTTGCCGTCGCGCCAGACCAGCGTAGCCGCGCCAGCGAGTTGACCAGTGTCGACGAACGCTCCGATGGCGGCCGCGATCGGGTCTTGGTTATTCATCTCAGAAACCTCATACGCTTCTCGCGCCAAAAGATACTCGAGTTATCAAATAGTTAGGAGCACGTTGACCGTCCGTTGTCGATTGGGATACTCTCGCGGCGCCCCAAAAGGTGAATTCAAAAATCTCTCCCAATAAGGAGGCTGAATGCGTAGCTTTCTGTTCCTCACATTCTTTGCTCTAGCGACTCCGATGGCTCTCGCACAAGACCCTGTCCAGGTAGATGCCAAGCATTACAAGGTCATGTTCGAGAATGAACAGGTTCGAGTACTGAGGATACACTACAACCCTAAAGAGAAATCCGTAATGCATGAACACCCGGCATCTGTCGTGGTCTTCCTGAACACCAGCAAGGCCAAATTCACTCTCCCCGACGGCAGCATGGTGGCTGATGGCGGCGGCAAGGCTGGCTCGGTCAGGTACGCCGACGCGGGCAAGCACCTGCCCGAGGACATCGGCGCCACACCGGTGGAAGCGGTGCTGGTCGAGCTAAAAGGCAAGTCGGGAATGAGCTCAGCCTTGGCTCTGGATCCTGTGAAGGTAGATCCCACGCGACACAAAGTTGAGATAGACAATGATCGGGTGCGAGTGCTCAGGATCAAGATCAAAGCTAACGACACGACCAAGCAGCACGAGCATCCGAACGGCGTGGCGGTTTACCTGACTGATACCAGTGCGAAATTCACGCTCGCGGATGGAAAGACCAGGCAAGGCGGTGGGAAGCGAGGAGAGGCGACGTGGGCGGTAGCGGAAAAACACACCGTTACTAATATGAGTGCTACCCCTGCGGAGATTATTCTTGTCGAGTTGAAATAGGTCTGAAACTATTCTTCCGAACTTCAACGAAGGGAGGCCTACGTAGCCTCCCTTCTGTTTTATGACCTTTGAGACGCAAGCCCGGAGCCAATTCCGCCCTCCGCCAGGAGGGCCATGTTTATAGACACAAGGCGGAGCCCGGCCGCCCTCCGCCAGGAGGGCCATGTTTATAGACGCGAGGCGGGGCCCGGCCGCCCTCCGCCAGGAGGGCCATGTTTATAGACGCGAGACGGAACCGGCCGCGCTCCGCCAGGACGGCCATGTGATTCTGACGAAGTCGAGACTTGGCACGTTAACATGGCCCTCCTGGCGGAGGGCGAGTGTGTCCCGTTGCGGGTCTATAAACATGACCCTCCTACGGAGGGCAAACCCTACATTGAACCCAAAACCGCAAACCCTAAACCCTGAACTCTAAACTCCGAACCCTAAACCCTAAACCCTAAACCCTAAACCCTGAACCCTAAACCCTAAACCCCAAACCCCAAACCCCAAACCCCAAACCCTATCGCGCTCCGCGAATCGCCCGGCCCGGATTGACTTCCGGTTGCAGCTTGGAGTCCTTCACAACAAACACGCCGCCGACCAGCACGTGCGTGATGCCTTCTGAATACCGAGCCGGTTCTTCGAAAGTTGCTTTGTCGATTACAAGCGCGGGGTCGAACAACGTGAGATCGGCATCGGCGCCGACCCGGATGCGGCCTTTGTTTTTCATCATCGGAGCAACCTGTTCCAGTCGTCGAGCGGGCATGACTGTCATCTTTCGCAGAGCATCCATCAGGGTCAGCGCCTTCAACTCGCGAACATACTTCCCCAGAACGCGAGCAAATGTCCCGGACGCGCGAGGATGACCCTTGCCCTTTTGCAGGAGGCCGTCGCTTGCGATCATTGTCAGCGGACTCGCCACTGAAAGTCTCGCAATCTCCTCGGGGATCACGTGACCGATAACGCTGCCGCCCGTCTTCCGGTATCTGGCGAAACTCTCGGCGGTGAGCCGCTCGCCGGTCGCCACCCATTGCAGATCTTTGTAGTCTGCCCCCAGCGCTTCCTTCCAGCCCTCGTCGTAGATTGCCGACTCAAGATTGGTCTGTGTGGCCGTGTATGGATAGCACTCGGTTGTGACGTCGAGACCGCGCGTCTGCGCTTCCCCGATCATTTGAAGCAGCATCGGGGCCGCGCGCAGACCCGAGCTGCTGATGTGAACTACGTGCAGCGGAGCGCCGCTGATTGCCGATGCGGACAATACCTCTTCAAGCGCCGTGATGCTGTTGTCAGGCTCTTTCAAACCAGCGTAGCGCATGTGGACAAAGCAAGGCGCACGGTATTTTGCGGCGACGCGGAACATCTCCAGGATCTCCCAATGCGAAGCCGCCTCGGTGTAATTAATTCCGAAACCAACGCCTAATGCGCCTTGCTTCAGACCCTGCTCAATCCTTCGTTTCAATTCTTCGATCTCTGCGTCCGAGGTCGCTTTGTGCGCACCGTCTCCGCTCGGAAGGAAGGTACCCGGATCGTGCATCACTGCTATCCGTGCGGGAATGTGGCCGATGCTCGCGCCGTAGTTGACCAGTGCTTTGCCCTCTCGTTCCGCATACCACTTATCCGCGTCGCCGGTGCCGACTTCAAGCTCCAGCGCCGTAGTGACTCCGTCCATCGCCTTGAAGCGATAGTTCTCCTGATCCTGACCGTGTGAATGCAGGTCGATGAAACCCGGCGAGACGACGAGTCCAGTTGCAAGAACAGTGTTGCGGCCCCGCAAGCTCTTCTCGCTGATGGCTTGAATCTTTCCGTTGGAGATACCGATGTTCCGAATCGCGTCGAGCCTGGATTCCGGATCGATCACTCGCCCGTTGAGTATGACGATGTCGTATTCAGGCTGAGGCTCCGTCGACGCGAAGTCGATCGGGGCGAGCGCACAGAGCGCCGCTACGAGGTAGCACATTAATACGATGATAGGAGTTCGGCCACGACCAGCACGGTGAGTCATTAATTGCCTCCTTCGATCTGTCGAGGCTCAGTCGGTACTGCGCGTATCGAGGCCGAATATACCATGGAGGTTTGAGTTTAGCTTGTCTTGGCAGAAGGCAATAATACAACCATCAGCCGCGATCAGTTCAGCGGCTTCTAGATCATCTCTGAAGGATGCGCCGCGGGGCGATCGTTTTTAGCCACAACCGCGGGTCATTGCTTGATAATACTCGTGACCGGATGAATCTCGGTCCATCCGTGATTCGCTTCGGTATCCAAAATGAAAGACCCCCGGATTTTCACGTGCTGGTCAACACCCGGCAGCCTTACCGGCGAGTGGAAGTCTTTGCAGGCAGCCACAGCATCCGTCTGGGTCACCGCCGATTCACAGACCGGCTCAACGACCAAACACGCGGCCTGAACGCTTATGTTCCTGGCGTTCAACAGCTTGTCAAAAGGCGGATCCACTTTCACTTGAATGTGGTCGTCGCCATCCGCCTCCTTCTTGAGGTGGTGGATCGTGCCGGTGACTTCAATGCACTTTTCGACCACCTGAAGCCGTGCCGGGTGGTAAACATGCTGCCACAGGGAGTTATCGCATCCTGTTGCTGCGGCGGCATGGGCGGCGGCTTTGATTTCGGGCGAGACGACTGCCGCCGCTCGTTTGGTTCTAGTCTTGGCGGTTGGGCTGTCAGCGAATTGGAGGCTGAAGCAGCCGACGACTAAGAACAGCAGAAAGATCTTCTTGCAGTTCATAGGTTTTCCTTTCGGTTTAACGGCTTGGGTAGGACAGGGGAAAGGCTTGCGCGATTCTAACTACTCCTTACTCAACAAAGCAACGAGCAGGTAGTGAGGGTCACCCACAAAGACTTACATCACAACCCAATGCGAGGCTGGTAACTGGCCGGTGAACAGCACGGGAGGGGGTCCAGCAGGGTAGTAGTGCACAAGCCTACATTGCTTGGCCGCGTAGCGGATACCTTGAATTCTGTTTCCGACAGATGCGCGATTGAGCGGCGAGAGGTACCCGCTACGCGGCGCGGTCGTTTTCGATCCAAGATCTATCGATATGTAACCGCTTGCCGCGAGAGCGTCCTCGTCTATCTCGAATCGGAGGGAGTTACTGGGCAAGACGAATTCGAAGTCCGCATAGCGGCCTCTTGTCGATTGGAGTGCGGCCGCCTTGCCTTGGGCGCTTCCAGGA